>CAYTUO010000022.1:0-21432 GCA_964441015.1 uncultured Pleurocapsa sp. | reverse complement strand
ATGATGGTACTAATATCGGTATCGGGAATCTCTGATGCGATCTGGACAATTTTGCCAGCCTGAGTTAAAACATCTCCTAGAAAAAACTCCCCATCGGGCAAGAGAATTCGAGACTGGCGAATCAACAATTGAGTAGTCGAAGACATGAGAAACAAAAATTCAATGAGACCTTAACGTTATTATTGACATTGATGTCGCTAAACTAAAAGATAAATATTCTCAAAATTCAAGCGAGTTTTTCTTCTATTTACTTCCGTCACTTGCTACTTATCAATATCCTATGACCGAAAGTCTCAACCAGCAGCCTAAGAAAACTTCTCAAACTCATCAGGAAAATCCCTGGCTAGAAATCGTAAAAACAGTTGCGACCGCAGCTATTTTAGCATTTGGCATTCGCACTTTTGTAGCCGAGGCGCGATATATTCCTTCTTCCTCTATGGAGCCTACCTTAGAAATTAACGACCGTCTCATTATCGAAAAGCTCAGCTATCGCTTCAGAGAACCCCAACGAGGAGATGTTGTTGTTTTTTCACCCACAGAAACGCTAAAAGAGCAAAACTTTCATGAGGCTTTTATCAAACGAGTAATCGGTCTTCCAGGGGACACAGTAGAAGTCAAAAACGGGCGAGTTTATGTCAATAATTTTCCTCTATCAGAGAATTACATTGCAGAAAAACCTTCTTATGATTATGGCCCTGTCGTCGTACCAGAAGGACAATATCTCGTTCTAGGCGATAATCGCAACAATAGTTATGATTCCCACTACTGGGGGTTTGTCCCCAAAGACAATTTGATCGGTCGGGCAGCCGTTCGTTTCTGGCCTCTCAATCGTGCTGGAGGCTTAGATCCAGAGACACTTTACCCCTCGCCAGGAAAATAGCGCTTAGCGATTACTCAGACACTTTCTAACCCAGGCACGAAAAGCTTTCATGGTTTTATTTCTCCCCTCAATCTTGCACCGATTGAGGTAAATCTCAATGATTTCTTGAATAGAGAAATTGGGAAAAGTCGGACTGGATGGCGACTCAATATATTTGCCACCCTGAAGCACGTTGATTTGTAATTTGCTGCCCTCAAATCTCCACAATTCTGGAACGCCTAATGCTTCATAGATATTAGGATGCGTGCGGGAAGTAATATCAATTTCTAAAGCTAAATCCGGCGGCGGGTCTACGCTTAAATCCAGTCTATCTTTTCCTCTGACTGCGGCTTCGTTTTGAAGGTAAAAACAATTGTCAGGTTCTATTCCTTGGCTCATAAATTGATTTTTAAAGGTTGTAGAACCCAACGGCCAAAATTCAATATCTAGTTCTTCAAGGAGTGCTTTGATTAAATCGCTGATAATTTCTTTATTGCCTTCGTGTTCGGGTAACGGAGTCATTATTTCCAAGATTCCATTCTCGTAAGCGACTCTCGCCGCAAGATGTTCTACTAAAGTTTCCAGTATTTCTTCAAATTCTTGCCAGTTTACATCTTTTAGTAGCACTCTTTGTACTGGCCGATCGACGATGCGATCGAGTTCTAATAACATTTTTTGACTCCCCCGTTTTAAGAGCGATCGACCGTTGCTGGCAAGTTAAGAAATACTACCGATTGTCGATCGCCTGTTGCTTTTACCGGAACATACTACTGACGGAACTGTCTTCGTGAATGCGCCAGATAGCTTCTCCTATTAAATTAGCCACAGAAAGCACGGTTAACTGCTCGAAGCGCTCAGATTCAGGAACGGGAATGGTATTAGTGACGATGACTTCTTCAAACATCCCGCTAGAGAGGCGCGAGATAGCAGGTTCAGAGAAAACCGCGTGAGTCGCACAGGCATAAACTTGTCTGGCTCCCTCTTGGCGCAACAATCGCGCTCCTTCTGAAATGGTACCTGCCGTGTCAATCATGTCGTCTACCAATACGGCAGTTTTGTCCTTAACATCCCCAATCAAGTTGAGAACCTCTGCAACATTGTGTGCCTGACGGCGTTTATCGATAATGGCGAGGGGAGCATCGTCGAGTTTCTTGGCAAATGCCCTTGCTCTGGCCACACCGCCAACATCTGGCGAAACGACAACGAGATCCGAGAGATTTTTACTGGCTAAATAATCGATGATGACCGGAGAGCCATAGACGTGATCGAGAGGGAGATCGAAATATCCCTGAATTTGGGCTGAATGCAAGTCCATTGCTAAAATGCGATGGGCACCCGCTTCGGTAATTAAATTAGCAACTAACTTAGCAGTAATGGCTTCTCGTCCCGCCGTTTTGCGATCCGCTCTGGCATAGCAATAGTAGGGAATTACCGCTGTAATTTGCCGCGCCGATGCCCGACGACAGGCATCAATCATAATCAGCAATTCCATCAGGCGATCGTTGACGGGGTTGCAGCAGGGCTGTATTAAATAAACATCACAGCCTCGGATTGATTCTTGAATTTGGATATATAGCTCTCCATCGGCAAAGCGCTTGCGGATCATCGGCCCTACGTCCATCCCCAAATAGCGAGCTATTTCTTGGGCTAGTGGAACGTTAGCCGAGCCAGAGAACAAACGCAGGCGGTTATTATCCGATGTAGACTGAGATGTCGGCGAAAAGGGTAAAGTGGCAATATAGCTCACGGCAGTTTCTGTTCCCTCAACTTAGGCATTTTTATCATCTCAGGTTTTTAGAGTTTCTGAGATATTTTTTTCCTAATCTCAATGATAGCTAAGGAGTTTTTAAAATCTGAAATATATGTTTAAGCAAGTTAGCTTTTTTTTTGCTCTTCTTGAGATAGGAATGAGCCAATAAACCTAATAAGATTGTTAGCTCATAAGTAAGGTTCCCATTAAACCTGAAAAAATAAACATTAAACTGGAAAATTTTAATGAGAAAAAATAAAGATTTGATGAAGATACTACTAATTGCTGGAACGGATACGGGGATCGGCAAAACCGTTTTAACATCCTCTTTAGTGGCTTATTGGCAGACATACTACGCTAACAAGCGTTTGGGGCTGATGAAGCTAATTCAAACAGGAGTAGGTGATCGCGAACGCTACCAAGAACTTTTTGGCGCTAGTTCAGGTCTAGAAATTATCAATCCTCTCTGTTTTGAAACTCCAGTTGCTCCCCCGGTGGCAGCAGAACGAGAAGGTCGAGCGATCACACTAGATAAAGTTTGGCAAGCACTCCAGTCTTTAGAGAAACAAACAGATTTCGTCGTGGTGGAAGCGTTGGGCGGATTGGGTTCTCCCGTGACTCGCGAACTGACGGTGGCAGATTTAGCAGGAGAATGGCGTTTAAGCGTTGTTTTAGTCGTCCCCGTCAAATTAGGCGCGATCGCTCAAGCGGTAGCTAATGTCGCCCTAGCTCGTCAGTGCAAGATAAATCTCAAAGGAATTGTCCTCAATTGCTTGCAACCCTGCACCGAGCAACAATTAGCTGACTGGGCACCGCTCGATCTGATTCAATCTTTGACTTACATTCCCGTTTTAGGCGTTTTGCCCCATTTGAGCGATCTCAACGATTTAGATAAACTGGCTCAAGTTGCCTCAAATTTAGATTTGGAGAAGTTGTTACCTTATTGCAGCAAATTACAGGAATATTTCTCTCAGGACTTAGATGGGCTAAGCCCATCCTACTAATACCGATCAGGCCAACAATTCTCCGGTTTCTTGTAAAGAATGCAGGCGATGATAAATCCCTTGCTGATTTAATAATTCATCGTGACTTCCCACTTCGACAATACGTCCAGAATCTAACACGACAATTTTATCTGCCTCTCGAATGGTACTCAAACGGTGGGCAATAATTATGGTCGTGCGAGTTCCTAAAATTGAGCGCATTGCTAACTGAATCGATCGCTCGGATTCGTAATCTAAACTAGAGGTCGCTTCATCGAACACTAACACATCGGGATCGACAATTAATGCTCTAGCAATTCCCAAACGTTGTCTTTGTCCCCCAGATAAACGAACGCCGCGTTCGCCAACTACTGTATAGTAACCGTTGGGTAAGTCGTGAATAAATTCATCGACTTTAGCAATTTGACAAGCTTCTTGAACTTTTTCTAGGCTAACATTGGGATTTCCATAGGTTAGATTATCTAATACTGTCCCGTTAAAAATATCGACCTCTTGATGGACGATCGCTAAACGTTTGCGATAGTTAGCAATGTCGAGAGTGCGAATATTTTCTCCATCGATTAAGATACTTCCTTGTGTCGGATCGAAATACCGGAATAACAGTTTAACCAGCGTTGATTTTCCCGAACCCGATCGCCCCACTAAAGCAACTGTTTGATAGGGTTCAATCAGCAAGTTAAGATCTTTTAAAATGGGACGATGGCGATCGTAGCCAAAAGTCAGATGCTGCAATTCAACTTTTCCAGTGAATTTATACGGATTTGAGGAAATTGTTTCTGGCAATAAACTCGCTGCATCTGTCCCTGCTGGAAGTTTCATAAACTCATGGAAACGGATCATAGAGGCATAGCGACGAGCAAGAATTTCTGCGAGTTGACCGATGGGTTCGAGTTCTGAATACGCCATACTAGAAACGGTTAGGGTTGTAATAAAATGTCCGAGGGAAATTGTTCCCTGTACCGTAGAAAGTAGCGTAAAGACTAAGACGAGAAAAACAGATAGCTGAACGATGGTTTTTTGCCAAGTAATTAAGTTAACGTATCCTTTGTGAATGCGATAAATAACATAGTTTGCTTCTCTGTTTAAGCGCTGTTTCTGTCGTTCTAATTCATGAGCTTCAGTGGCAAAAGCTTTGACGGTTTTGATATTAGTAATAATCTCGGAAGTCCGACTTTGGGTATTCTCCATGTAGTGATCGAGAAGTTCTTCTTTCTGAATCAATCTGTTTAAATCTTTAAGCATAAAAAACAGAATGGAAATAAAAGAAAAAAGAAACGCGATCGCAATTCGCTCTTCAATAATCCAAATTATTGCAAAAATCCCCAAGATTCTCATCAATTTTGGAATTAATTGTCCGGCAACTTCAGGATAAGTCCAAGTATGATTTTCAATTCCCCTAGCGATGCGACTGGCAATTCGACCTGGATTATTTTCGTCGTAGAATGAGAGAGGTAATGTCAGGATTTTTGCAGTAACTTTGCCTAAATGATCTCGACGAGCGCGTAAGGCAATATCCCAATGAAACCACGCGCCTAACCACGGTTGAATGGGCGCTCTAGCAACGGTTACCAAAAAAATTAAGCTTAATAATACTCCCAAAGAGAGAAATTGACCTTCACGAAGATGCGTCAGGACACCGATTTGTGTTACTAAACTTTGTATGGGTCTATCTAACGGCTCCTGAGAAAGGACGTTGAGAATCTGTCCGATCGCGTAAGGTACGACTAGATCGATAATCTCAAAGATACTAGAAGCAGCAATGCTCAATAGCGCGATCGCTCGATATTTGCGAAAGTAGCCGAGAATATCTCGAAAGGATGCCATGATTCCTCTGAGTCACTATTCTGGTTGCACTTGTAACAAAAACTAATCTTTTGTCTACATTATACTACAAGAAAAATATATATACTACATTTTTCCTCACAAGCAACTAAGCTCAGATTGAGATCTAGCAATCTTTCCCTTTTCTATTGCTGCAAACGAGCCAAAAACGCCTGATGTTCTGCTGTCTGCAATCCCTGTTGCAAAACTCCTAAAACCTCCGACAAATTTCCTTCTCGCATAGCATTAACCGCTAGCCACAATCCCGGAAAAATTTGACTGCGAATGACTCCTGCTGTATCTGCTTGTAGGGCAACGTAACGACCTTCTTGAAGGCTGAACCAATCTAGACGATTTTCATAAATTTGCCAGACAATATATTCTTTTACCCCATTGCGGCGATAGGCATTCAACTTATCATTGAGGTCATAGGAAGCACTACTGGCTGCAATTTCGACAATTAATTCCGGTGCGCCTTCTAGATAGTCATCCTCACTAATACGAGAATTGCCGCCTACTTCCGGCTCAATCCGCAGCAGAACATCGGGTTGGGGTTCGTTGTCAGCATCTAGACGTACTGTAGCATTATCAGCCATATCTACCCCTGGTGTGGCTACCCAGTAAGCCGTCAACCAAGCCATAATCTGAGCATGAGGTCTACCATGATTAGTAATTCGTACCGGTGAAGCCACGTAAACAACTCCTTCTATTAATTCTGCTTTTCGAGCGGAGGGCATCTCTTGATAGCGACGCTCAAATTCTACTCTAGTGAGGCGATCTCCACTTTCTAAAGGAGGAATTTTAGTAGCTGGACGGACTGACATCGGAAAAACCTTTATCGCTTCTTCATCTTCATTTTAGAGTTTCCTAACAAAGAGAGAGAGTAAGATAAATATCTGTGCGATCGCCTTAAGGAGGGTTAAGTTATGGCTGGTAGCGAAGTTAAAGCAGATCTGTGGATTAACGAATACATCACCTCTTGGGATATTTACAGCCACGGGATTACTCAGATTCTTGCCTATAAAAAGACCGCTTATCAAGAAATGTACGTTGTCGAGTCCGGTGCTTATGGAAAAGCGCTAGTTCTCGATGGCAAATGGCAATCCTGTACAGGAGATGAATTTATCTATCACGAAGCACTGGTACAACCAGCCATGCTGGCTCATCAATCTCCCAAAACCGTTCTCATCCTCGGCGGCGGCGAAGGCGCAACCACGCGAGAAATCTTGCGCTGGAAAACCATTGAGAGAGTCATGATGATCGACATCGATGGCGAGGTAGTAGAAGCTTGTAAAGAACACCTGCCAGAAATGCATCAAAATACCTTTGACGATCCCCGCCTGGAATTGGTCGTTGCCGATGCGCTACAGGTTTTAGATACTACGAGCGATCGCTGGGATATTATTATCTCTGACCTTTCCGATCCCATTGAAGAAGGGCCATCCTTCCCCCTCTTTACCAAAGAGTATTTCGAGAAGCTACAGCGAGTGCTTGCGCCTGGCGGATTTGTCGTCGTGCAATCGGGCCCCGTCGCTCCACCCTTTGTAATGTATCACGCTCGCCTCGTCAACACGCTAAAAACCGTTTTTGCGAACGTTCGTTCCTACTGTGCCCCAACACCTAGTTATGGTTCGCCTTGGGGATTTACCCTCTGTTCTAATCAAACCATTAATACTCAACCCGATCAGTCCGCCGTTGACCAATTGCTAGCAGAAAAGACGACTGGCGGTTTGCGGTTAATCGATGGGATGACTCTTTTAGGAATGTTACAAACCCCTCTTTATATTCGACAGGCAATAGAAACGCATCAGGAAATATATACCCTCAAAGAACCGCCTAAATTCTTCGGCAAAGGAGTTGCCACGGAGAAATAAGTACCTAGACAGAATTAATTACACAGATTTTTTCTGTTCCCTGTTAAGTGTTAAGTGTTCCCTTGTCTCAACCATCGATTAACTGATTCCTGATTACTAATTACTGATTACTAATTACTGAACACTGCTAAAGCGTTTAGCTAATGGCACTACCACTGCCTCGTTGCTCTCTCTGGCTACCCGAATCAGCAATCCTGCTAAAATCAAACTCGCCAGACTAGAACTTCCGCCATAGCTAAACAAAGGCAGGGGCAAACCCGTTGTCGGTAATGCCCCAGTTGCTACCCCAATATTGAGCAGCGCTTGTCCTACCAATACTATCATCGCGCCGATCGCCACTAACCGCTTCACCCGATGGCGACATTTCATCGCAACAATGACTGCCACAGTAGCATAACTGACGAGCAATAACAGAAGTACAATCCCGCCAATCAAGCCAAATTCTTCAGCAAAGACAGCAAAAATAAAATCGGTATCCTGAAACGGCAAGTAAAAGAGTTTCTGCTGCGACAAACCAAACCCCGCTCCCAAAGCTCCTCCAGAGCCAATGGCTAATAAGCTTTGAACCAGTTGATACCCCGAATCCCTGGCATCTGCCCAAGGATTCATGAACGAGACAATGCGCTCTCGCTGGTACTCGTTAATGCTGATACTGACAAAAGCCGTCAGCACCCCAGTAATGGCAGTTCCGCCCAAATAACTAAACGGTAACCCAGAAGCTAGAGCAATTAGCCACAAAGTCATGCCACATAAGGCGGTGGTACTTAAGTTAGGCTGAAGCAAAATTCCTGCTAGCGTGGCGGCAAAAATTCCTAACCAGGTCAAGCGAACTTTCCAAGGCAATCGCTCCCATTCTCCGAAAAGCCAAGCACTTTGCAACACCAGACAGGGCTTCATAAATTCTGAGGGCTGTATTAAGATCGGGCCGAGTTTGAGCCAACGGGTTGCACCGTTAACTTCTGCTCCTAAGCCAATAGCCGTGATGAAAATCAAGCTAAAACAGAGCAAAAGCAGCCAGGGAGCAATTTTTAATAACAACCGAATCGGCGATCGCGCGATAAAATTAAATCCGAGCGAACCTACCCAGAGCCAGATGAGTTGACGTTTGACATAGTACCATCCATCTCCGTTTGTATCTCCATTATTGGGATTGGCAGCAACGGCATAGGAGGCAGAAAATAAAATAATTAAACCGATGCACAGCCAGACAAGCGTCAGCCAGCGCAGTATTCGCGCCTCAACTGCCCAATCTTTAGCTTCGCCATCAAAAATAGGAATGAAATATCGCAGCACTGTAAATTTCGAGCGAGATTCAGCCTCTAGTAAAGCAAAAAGAGGTCGCAACTGACCTCCCTTTGATTCGCTGACAATTGGATTGATTATAGCAATCCCGTATTTGTTCCCTGTCTGCCAGTCGCTAGCTGAACTTTCAGAATTTTGCCGCCCATTTTCATGATTCGCTGCTGTTCGCGGAACCAATTGTCGAAGGGAACTAACTTAGTAAAATAGGTGTTTTGTAATTCTCTCTGTGTCCGAATCCGGGTTTGACTGGGAACGCAAGCAGTCACTTTAAACATCCGCATAAATCGAGTTCTCCCAATTTTTTATCTACTGTTTTGAGGATTGCGCGTATCTTATCTATAACAAAGTTCGGGAGTCAGGAGTCAATACTAGATCGTCAAAACTTATCTTTTAGCCAAGATTAAGCCTTTAAGGAGCTAGCACTCACTCTAGACTTCCCGAACCTCGAACAGACAACTTTTATCCAGTTGCCAAATAGCTGTTCTAGCTCAAGCCAGAGCAAATGTAGTCTAGGTAGATGCCCATTTCTTTGCCCGCATCAGCACCAGTTAGGCTAGCGGTAACCTCTTTCATCGCTTGGATAGCTTGGATGGTGGAGGAAATGGGAACGCCCAGAGAATTGTAGGTTTCCTTCAATCCATTGAGAACGCGCTCGTCGAGAATGGAAGGATCGCCAGCCAACATAGCATAGGTTGCATAGCGCAGGTAGTAATCTAAGTCGCGGATGCAAGCAGCATAGCGGCGGCAGGTGTACATATTTCCGCCGGGACGGGTTACGTCGGAATAGAGCAAGGACTTAGCAACAGCTTCCTTGACGATTCCAGCAGCATTAGCGCTGATGACACTAGCTGCACGGACGCGCAGTTCGCCGCTAGCGAAGTAGCTCTTGAGCTTATCCATTGCACTACCGTCGAGGTACTTACCTTGAACGTCAGAAGAATTGATTACAGCAGTAATTGCGTCTTGCATAGTTTTGCTTCCTTATCTTGCCTAGTCTTATAAATCTTTACGAACAAACGCGATCCGCGTAGCGCTTCCGTAGGAGAACGCTTCCTTGACCAAGTAGGGAGGAATAATCCCTATGACATAGCTCCGATCACGTAGTCGAAGTAAGAACCTGCTTCACCAGCATCGTCAGAAGACATCAGTCCTAGAGCGACTTCTTTCATCTCGCGGACTCCCTGAGCTACTGCGCCAATGTCAGTTCCTAAAGACTTATACATTTCGCGCACGCCAACTAAACCGATTTCTTCAATTGGAGTTACGTCGCCAGCTACTACGCCATAGGTGACTAGGCGCAGGTAGTAGTCTAAGTCGCGCAGGCAAGTTGCGGTCATTTCTTCTCCGTAAGCATTTCCGCCAGGAGAAACAATGTCAGGGCGCTTTTGAAAAAGGCGATCGCCAGCTTGCTTGACGATGCTCTCGCGAGCGCCAGTCAGGGTTTCGGCAATCCGCAGACGGGCAGCACCGCCAGTAACAAAACCCTTGATTCTATCGAGTTCGCCAGGGCTGAGATAGCGAGCTTCTGCATCTGCATTCACGATTGACTTCGTGACAATACTCATCGATGGATTCCTCCCGAAAAAATGAGACTAAAAAAAGAGTTAACTCTCCTAACTATTAGCTCCGTTTAAAAAACGGTTTGCTGATATAGAGTTTTATCACATTGCTGGCTCGTCCTACCGATTGAACTTGAATAAAACTCAATTTGAGTAAGTAGGTTCTGCCTTGTGAGACTGATGCTAGACCAGACTCGAAATTGATGACTCGATCGGTCTTACCGCAAATATTCTGAGGCATCGCGTTCACATTCGCTGTGATTCCTTAACAGTTTTTAACATTTTTCCTCAGAAAACGGTTTAATTGGTTCGGAGCGATCATTTAGTATTCTTCTTTCCCATAGCACGACAAGCTTAACTTGACAACCCCAGACCCAGAAAAAAAAGATGAACTGCAAAGGAGATCGAGATGAAAGCGGCCGAGAGGCGATCGCGCTGATTCTTAATTGTTAATTAATAAAAAGAATTATAAATAATTATTACTTTAGTTTGATATAAATGTGAGGAGATTTTTTTACTTCAAAGATTTCTAAAACTTTAATCAGATCGCTAAGTTTTTTATAGCCATAGTTCCTGGCATCAAATGAAGGAGAAAGCTTATTGAGTTGACCTCCTATTCGACCTAAGAGTACCCATCCATCGCTGATAACTGACAACTGATACTAAGACTCCTGTGACAAATGTTGCACAAATTCTGCGTGTTCTTGGCTATTTAAACCCTGTTGCAGTAGCGACAAAACTTTTGTCATTTCTCCTGCAAGTAATGCTGTTACATTTAACCACAAACCCGGAAAAATAAGACTTTTAATCACACTATCGGCGTTAGGTTCGAGTGATACATATTCGCCATTTTGTAAGCTGAACCAGTCTAATTTATTTTCTAAAACTTGCCAGACAAGATATTCTTTGACACCATTGCGACGATAGGCTCGTTTTTTGTCATATAAGTCAATAGCAGCGCTGCTGGCGGCGACTTCTGCAATTAACTCCGGTGCGCCCTCTATATAGTCGTCTTGACTAATGCGTGTTTGTCCGCCAAGACGTTCATCAATCAATAACACTACATCGGGTTGCGGTTCGTTGTCTAAGTCCAGGCGAACTGTAGCATTATCGGCTAGTTTAACTCCAGGAGTGAACGCTTTGTAAGTTCCCAACCAGGTAATTAAGTCTCCATGAGGTTGTCCATGACTATTAAAACGTAAGGGGGATGCCACGTAGACGACTCCTTCAATTAATTCTGCTTTTTTAACATGGGGCATAGCCGTATAGCGACGTTCAAATTCGTGGCGGGTGAGTCTATCCCCACTTTCTAAAGGAGGTATTAGTAAACTGGATTTGATGTTTTGTTGTGCAGAAGCCGTCATAAGTCGCTCCATAATTGAAGGAGTGCCCTTGCCTCCAGTATATCGAGAGCCTTCGTTAACAAAAAAAAGAGACGCGATCGCTCACGCCTCCATTGTTCAAAAATGCGACTGATTTTACCGTCTTATACGTTCAGTTTTGCGGGCGTAAAGCTAGGCACGACTATTTCTGCATCTTGCTTCGTCAGCTTGTTATAAAGCTTCTCCGTATTGGGGAAATTCGCGGCTGGAAGCGTTGGGAAGCGACGATAAGGCACTACATCCTCGCCAAACACTTGAGCATACTCCATGCTGTTGACCATCGCGCCAATGAAAGCACGAATGCCCTGCGTAGCGAGAATCTGATTGTATTTCTGGATTTCGCGCTGATTGAGGGGCGCTCGTCCTAAGAAATGCTTCGTGCCCAACTCGATAACTTTCGTATTGGGGAAAGGCGTATAGAACTCTTTGATATAGAGATCCGAACAGCCCAATCCTTCGATAAACTCTTTAACCGTTATTTCTTCATTGCTCAGCTTGCTTTCCAGTGCAGAAAACTCGGTCTGAACGATGAAGGGGTTGAGATCGCGCTCAAAAATTTGACGGTAAGCAGCATTAATGAGATTCTTAACCGCCACCTTATCAAACGTAGAAGTGAGCTTGAAGATCTTAGTTTGCTCGCGTTGAACGCTGACACCCTGATTGATCCGCATTTGAATTTCGGGTTCGGTACGCATTGCCGACACCTGACCCAACTCAACGAATCGGGGCGTAAGCACTTGGTCAACTCGCTGCCCGATATCTTCGCGCAGCATACCGACTCGTGCCATCCGCATTTGCAAGCCAGCAGGCGATAGATAGCGCTCGTAGGGAACGGTATCTTCCCCAAATGCCTGAGTGTATTCAGGACTGTCGATAATCGCGTCAACGAGGGCGTAGAAGCCTTGCTTAGCGCAAATATCGAAGTACTTGTTCATCTCCTGACGACCGTAGGTGGGACGGCCCAAGAGGCGACGATGGATGTACTCGATCGCCTTGACAACGTAGTACGGTGTCCAGTAGGTCTTGCGGAAGATTTCGGACTTAGCCAGGAGCTTGATGAACTCCCGTAGGGTAATATTGCCGTTTTCCAGCTTGATTTCTGCGACGCTCAGGCGCTGACCTTCGTAAACATCGCGTCCGAACACCTGACGATAGGCAGCCCGAATTACTGCTTGGGTGGAGCTTTCGCCAAACTTGACACTGGCTCCGTTGCTGCCGCCGCCGGGTAGCTCGTTGTTTAATCGGAATACCTTTGGCCCTAGAGAACCAGGCATTTCGCCTCGTGCAGTAGGATTGCAGATTTGGCTGTTAGTAGCAGGCCCGCAATGAATGAGAATGCGCTTGGTATCCTTGTTAAAGGGAGCGGGACGAGCGCTTGGATTGCGCGTTTCTTTGGGGAAGATCGCTCCAAATTGAATTTCTAGCGGATCGTTGCCAGAACCGTAGACGTGCTGGTCGGGTAGCGGGCGATCGTACTTGGCAAAGGTCGTGATAAACTGGGGAACCTTGCGGAAGGGAGCGCTGTAGTTGAACAGGTCTTGCTGCATCCCCCAGTTGCGGCATTCCTGGGCTTCTTGACCCAATCCTCGGAGATAGGGGACAGTTTCTTCGCCAAAGTAGTCAGAATATTCCTGAGAATTGACTAAAGCATCCACTAACGCCGCTAGCCCGCCGCTAGAAACAATCGAGAAGTATTTTTGTACCTCTTCGCGAGAACTGGGGCCGCGACCGAGAATGTGGCGGAAAGCCAACTCTAGAGCGCGACTGTTGATAAATGGCTCGAAGAATTGTTTTCGGTACAGAGGAGATTTACACGCGCGGCGGACAAACTCTCTCATGGAGATGTCGCCGTTTTTAACCTGGGATTCCAGGTACGAGATAGATAAACTGTAGGCGCGAGTAATATCGCGCTCAAAGATTTGTCGATAAGCAGCTTTGATAACCGCTTGTTTTTCTAATTCTGACAGGCCGGGCTTCATGACGAATTTTTGCCGACGCTCTGCCGCGTTAAAATAACTCTGTGGCAGCGAGAGACCTTGCTGATCGACAGAGGGACGCTGGCGCTGTTTTTGATTCGGCGTTGGCGCTTTAAATTCAGCAATCAGAACGTCGAAATACTGCGTCACGATCGCCTTGGCTTCCCCGTCGCGCTGGAAGTAGTCAATAGAAGCGGCTCGCATCTCTTGCAAAGCAACGAGGGTTGCATCGGTCGAACAAGCATTTTCAATGACTTCCCGCAGTCCGCGCGTGTTGACGACTAGAAGATTGGGATCGCCAGCAACGATCGCGTAGGTTGTATAGCGCAGGAACCAGGATAAATCTCGCAAGGACTTTTGCATATTGCTCGGCCCATAGCGGGAAATATTGATCGGACGGAATCCTGGTGGGATGGGGCCGGTTGAACTGAAGATCGAGCGCAACCCGCCAAAGATGCCTCCACTGCCTCCACCGCCTCCGCTTTCGACATAGGTGACGGTTCCCAGTTTCATGCCTTCTTGGACGCTTCCTTTAGCACCCACGCCTGCCATTGCCATTTCTTCAACCGGAGGTTTTTCCAAATACGCCATCGGCGAGCCTCCGGTGAAAATCCGGTTAGCAGCACGGGACACGATGAGATCGGAATTTTGCGTCAGGGTTTGGGCGATTTCCAGGCGTTTGCTGCCAGAACGAAAATATTCTGTTAATTGATTGAGTTCTGCCTTTTCTAAAAAGCGATCCTGTTGTTCTGCTTGAGAAATCGCCGAGACTGCGACAGTTTGGTAGAGTTGGGGACGTGCTAACGAGCTTCCACCACTTGCCTTAATACTCATTTGATTTCAACTATCTCCCATGAAAAAAAATTTGTTACTTTAACTTCACTAGAAGTGAATGGGTTCTCCACATCTTGATCTAAAACCAGATGTTTATAATTTCGCGTCAGCATCTAGATTAGAATGTTTCGCGCTCTGTGAGTCACTTTATTAAGAATTGTGTTAATAAGTCTTTAAATTCTAGATTTTGTACGGGCAAGGCCTTGCCTTTTCTGAGTTTTCCAAGCAATAACGAGATGAAACCTTACCGACAAATTCCCATTCAAGAGTGTGGCGAACCCTTAGTTCCCATTCCGCTCGAACAATTTGCCGTAGAATCTCCCCATCCTTACGAAAAATTAGGGGCAAATTATGGCGGGCGATCGCCCTATTACCTTCGTCAAGGTGTTCTTGCCGCTTTGATTGAAGCACAAAATTGTTTGCAGCAGGAGTTTCCTGGATGGAAAATTAAAATTTTTGATGCCTATCGACCCGTCGCAGTACAACAATTTATGGTCGATTATACGTTCGCTTCGCTGCTAGAAAAAGAGGGATTAAGCCAAGAAAAGTTATCTCCTGGGCAACAACAAAAGCTTTTGCAGCAAGTTTATCAGATTTGGGCAATTCCGAGCGATAATCCTGCTACTCCTCCACCTCACAGTACGGGTGCTGCGATCGATCTGACGCTGGTGGATGCATCGGGACAGACGTTAGATCTCGGAGGAGAAATCGACGAACTTTCAGATCGATCGCATCCCGACTACTATGCCAACAGTACCAGTAAGCAGGAGCAGATTTATCATACTAGGCGACAACTGCTATACCAAGTCATGCGCGAGGCGGGATTTTGTCCCCATCCTGGGGAATGGTGGCATTTTTCCCTTGGCGATCAACTGTGGGCGTGGCAGCAGAATCAAGGAAGTCTTAATAACTTTCTGACGGCTCGCTATGGGAGGTATGAAAATCTGTAATAATTTAATACTGATGTTGTAAACCTTTTTAAACAAAACCTGCCTTATCTTTGCTAAAAGGTTATTTCTTATACGCTTCCTAGTTAGCAGAGATGATAACTCTGAGAGGAATTTTCTAAGGGTTTACAAAAATATACATATTAGACGGTTAGTTATGACTCAAGTTTCAGGAGCTTCCGATGTCCCAGATATGGGTCGTCGCCAATTCATGAACTTATTGACTTTTGGGACGATTACAGGCGTAGCATTAGGCGCTCTTTATCCAGTCGTCAAATACTTTATTCCTCCTTCTAGCGGAGGGGTTGGCGGAGGCGTGACGGCTAAAGACGCTCTCGGTAACGATATTATTGTCAGCGAGTTTCTAGCAACACACAATCCCGGCGATCGCACCCTGGCGCAAGGACTCAAAGGCGATCCCACCTATCTCGTCGTGCAAGGAGACAAAACCCTGGCCAACTACGGCATTAACGCGGTTTGTACTCACCTGGGTTGCGTCGTTCCTTGGAATGCCGCCGAAGAAAAATTCATGTGTCCCTGTCACGGTTCTCAATATAATGCTGAAGGAAAAGTCGTGCGCGGCCCAGCACCGCTATCTCTAGCTTTGGCTCATGCCAACGTGACAGATAACGATAAAGTGGTCTTCACACAATGGACAGAAACCGATTTCCGTACCGACGAAGACCCCTGGTGGGCTTAAATTGTCTCCCTAGAATAGCGATTTGTTGAAGTTTCAGTTTTTGAGTAGTTTGACATAGAGATGAGAACACCTTATATTTCGGCAATATGGCGAACTGGCAAGCAGGCAACGATCAAGACAATCCTGCTCGCGATCGCTACCGTTGCCCTTTTCTTGGCTAGCGATCTGGCCTTACCCCAATCGGCTGCGGCTTATCCGTTTTGGGCGCAGCAAACCGCACCGGAAACCCCCCGCGAACCCACCGGACGCATCGTTTGCGCTAACTGTCACCTAGCCCAAAAACCTGCGGAAATTGAAATTCCCCAGTCTGTTCTACCAGATACCGTTTTTGAAGCCGTCGTTAAAATCCCCTACGATACCAATACGCAACAAGTTCTAGGAGACGGTTCTAAAGGCGGTCTGAACGTAGGTGCAGTCCTGATGTTGCCAGAAGGATTCAAGATTGCTCCTCCCGACAGAATCCCTGAAGAAATGAAGGAAAAAGTTGGCGGCGTATACTTCCAACCCTATCGGGAAGACCAAGACAACGTTGTTATTGTCGGGCCGCTTCCTGGCGATCAATATCAGGAAATCGTTTTCCCCATTCTGTCTCCCGACCCGGCAACCAATAAAAATGTCCAATTTGGTAAATACTCCGTTCATCTAGGCGCTAATCGGGGTCGCGGTCAAGTTTATCCCACAGGCGAACCCAGCAATAATAATGCCGTCAAAGCATCTGCGGCTGGCACGATTACCCAGATTAGCAAGCAAGAAGCTGGCGGCTACGAAGTGGCGATCGCGACTGCTGATGGTACTGTAGTAGAAAAAATTCCAGCCGGCCCCGAATTAATCGTCTCTGAAGGACAGACAGTTGCCGCAGGAGAAGGTCTCACTAGCAATCCAAATGTGGGAGGATTCGGTCAGAAAGATACAGAAGTCGTTCTACAAAGTCCAGATCGCATTAAATGGTTGATGGTCTTCATTGCTGGCATTATGCTGTCTCAAATCTTGTTGGTTATCAAGAAGAAGCAAGTCGAGAGAGTTCAAGCAGCAGAAATGAATTTCTAAGAGACATTTAACCTAAATTTATAGAGGGACGGGCAATTGCCCGTTTTTTTTATCCTTTTTGAAGGAAGAATCTTTACTCCTGAACTCTTGTACAGACGTTGCAGTGCAACGTCTCTACGACTCTTGTACAGGCGTTGCAGTGCAACGTCTCTACGACTCTTGTCGATCAACGCGATCGCGATCGCGTCCTAAACGTCGTATGCCCTGGTTCCCTGTTCCCTATCTCAACTAGGTAATTTATTTTGCATACCCACTTAAGTACAAATAAACCCATACCGATCCGTAAAATTACTGAGATTAGGCTAAATTAATTAGAGATTTTAGGAAATTTTTCTGGATAATCACGGATGTTTATCTAACTTTTCTATGGGATCATAAAGTCACTAAGTTAATTTATTGAGTAAGAAATAGCTCGCTCTCAGTAGTTTTACTGAAACTTAATTAAAAATTCAGCGATTCGCCAAAAAGCGAGATTAATTCCTCTATGATTAGGGGAAAAGAATAGCTTTTGCTCCTTCTGAAACAAGCTTTCAAGTAAAGTATCTGTCGTTCTTCTTATCTTTTGACCAAAAATTTGAAAATAATCTAGACAGTCGATTATGATTCAAGCCGAAAATTGGTTTATCTATGCACTCCTCTCTCTAAGCTTTTACGGAATCTGGGGACTAGCGAGTAAAGTAGCGACCAACTATATTGACCCAAAAAGTGCATTAATTTATGAATCTATTGGTGCTGTTTTAGTCAGTTTATTATTAATCAGTACTCAGGATTTTAAAATCCAAAGCGACTGGCGAGGAGTTCTTTCCGCCTTGCTAGTTGGTGCTATTTCTACTCTGGCAACATTTTATTTTTTCCTAGCTCTCAAGTCATCTTCTGCTTCGATTGTCGTGCCTCTCACCGCACTCTATCCCGTCGTAACCGCTCTCTTAGCGTTATTCTTCCTCAAAGAGCCGATCACTTTGCGGCAAAGTATAGGAATTTTTCTCGCTACAGCATCCGCAACCTTGTTTTCGGGGAAATAGTCTGCCGCTTTGCAGAAGTCATATAGAGAGAAAAGTTGCAATGAATCCAAGGATCGCACTCCTACCGCTACGCTGAATTCAAAATCCGCTCCCCCCACCCCACCCCAAAGAAAAAACAGCGAAGCGTCTTCTGACTCCCCCCATCACATTAACAGCAAAGCATCGACTGGCTTCCCCCTTAAAAAGGGGGACGGGAGGGGGATCAAAAAGGGGGAAATCCAAAATCCTTTCCTTAGAAATCGTCAATTTCTCTGATTTATGCAAGAGGTCTATTTTGAATCAGGGCTGGATTTCTGCTGGGCTGTACTACAGGAATAATCATGAATAAAGTCATACAAATCGAATCACTCAACCAGCTAAAAAATCTCGATCAAATCCAACAATCTCGACCTGACAGCGAACCTTCAATCCTGTTAGTAAAAAACCTGGAAAATACCCTTTCCAAAATGGCATTTTCACAGTTTATCTCTCTATACAAAAAGGCTTTTACAGGCGCTGAATACGAACAACCGAGTGAATTGCGCGATCGCCTGACAGGAAAGCCATCAAATCTTCCTCATGCCAACCTGATTGTTTTTGGCAACAACCTGTCAAATCTCAATCTGATGCAAGTCTATGGCGGAATTTTTTTTGAATACTATCAGGAAAGCTGCTGTGGATTACTGCTTTATCTTGTTGTTGCTCCAGAACACAGAAAAAAGGGAATTGCTAAACGCTTAGTGACAGAAGCAAGAATGGCTTTAAAAAAGATAGCACAATCGAGCGATCGCCACTTAAAAGCTATTTTTGCCGATACTAAAGGGTCGATCCCTCGACAGAGCAAACAAGAGCAGATAGAGATTTTAGCTCGATTGAAAATCTTATCGCGTCTGGGGGCAAAATGGATAGATATTCCCTTCTTCCACCCGCCATTTGGCCTAAAAACAGCCCCCTTTGGCGGATTTATTCTCCTGAATTTCCCCGAACTGCTTTCCCATCCATTTTTTCTAGAAAGGAAAACGATAGTATCTTTTTTGGATGAATACTATCGCAGCTTTGGCATTGAAAAGCCACATCGTAACTCACACTTTCAATTGATGTGTGATCGACTCCTAAAGTTGAGTCAGGGCTATAGAGATGAGCTAGTTCCTTTAAAGAACTTAAAAGCTGCCATGAATTTAACGGCTTGGGATAAAATATGGCTGCTTGCTGTAGGGGCAAAATAATATCTCAAAACTTAAATATTTTTATCGATAAATATCTCGTCGGTGTCCAATATCAAGAACAGTCACTTTTTTGCTTCTATCGTCTACTTCATAAATAACCCGATAATCTCCTATCCGAATACGCCATGCTTCTTTTCCCGTTAACTTTAAACATCCTGAAGGTCTTGGATTTTCAGCTAATTTTTGAATAGCATCCCGAACTCTTTGATAATTTTCATCAGGTAAGTCAGCTAAGGCTTTAACAGCACGTTTTTTGATGGTAATGTAGTAAGTCATTGACGACTTTGCTCTATCTGAGCGATCGCAACCTCAAAAGGAATTTCCTCATCGTCAGAGGAAATAGCGCGCTCGTAAGCTCGAATCGCTTCTAATTCTTCTAACGCTTCTAACAGTTTCTGGTATTCTTCAAGATCCAAAAGTACGCCAATCCGATTGCCATTTTCGTCAGTAATATACTTTTCTTTTAACTTCATCTGACGATCACCTCTGTTATAAGATCTTGTTTGATATAGTAATCGATAGTATGTCGGAAAAAGCGATCGTAACCGAAAAATTTCCTCCCTTCTCGCGTCAAGAATATGCCCAAAGACTGACTCGCGTTCGCGAATGGATGGAGCGCACCGGTATCGAGCTTCTGCTAGTCAGTGACCCTGCTCATATGTGTTATCTGCACGGCTATAGCTCAACGTGGTATCGTTCTGGAGCCAGCACCGCCTTTCCGCCACTCGGCTTCACTGCCGTACACATCGATTCCGATAAACTCATCCACTTCGAGCATATCGATGAACGAGCCTTGCTAGCAGAAACCTCAATTGTGGAGGATTGTCGTTTTTATCCCTATCCTCCGGTGCAAAATCTGAAAAATGGACTTCCCTTCCTGGTGAGCGAACTGAAAGCCTCTGGATGGCTGAACGGCAGGGTTGGCTTGGAGTTCCACAGTTACGTTCCCAATCGAGCCGTGAGCGAATCTGTGCAAGCCGCGCTCCTCGATGCTGGAGCAAAAGCAGTCGTCGATAGTAGTTCAATTCTTCGACAAGTCCGACGCATAAAGTCTCCCCAAGAGCTTGAATACATCCAGCAAGCTGCCCGTATTGCTGATATCGGTCACAGAGCCGCACGGGAGGCAATGCAACCTGGAGTGACAGAAAGCGAGGTTTGGGGAGAAGCGCTGAGAGCAATGTTTGCTGCGGGGGGAGAAATGCCCGCTATCAACCAGGGGTTTAAAGTCGCATCAGCTTCACCTCACGCTTACTCAGGCAGAAGGGCGATTCAGGCAGGGGATTTTGCTCGCCTCGACATCTGTGGAGTCGTCCACCGCTATCATGCTAATGTTGCTCGTGGGTATTGGATGGGAGAACCGCCCGCCGAAGCGATAAAAATTTACGAAACCTCAGCCGCAGCCTACGAGGTGTTGCGTCAGGTGGCACGTCCTGGGATTTCTGTCGCTGAAGTCTGCCGTCAGTTAAGGGAATTTTATATCGATCGCCATGCTTTTGAATTGGTCTACTTCATTGGTGGCTACGAACTGGGTATTGCTTTCCCTCCCGACTGGGTAGGCGAGTTTGTCTTTGACATTATCGATGAATTTCCTGATGGCGTTTTTGAAGCCAATTTAGTCACTAATTTTGAAAGTATCATTGGCACCCTTCTGGGTTCGACAGCGCCTGCGGTTCATTCTTTTCTAGAAGCGGCTGCTACACCGGAGCAATTTGTGACGACTTTTAATATCGATACGGTAGTTTACGCAGATAACGAAACTTACACGCTTTCAGCCTTGCCCCTCAGTGCGATCGTGGTTGAGTGAGTAAGTTAAACTTGATTTCAAAGGTAATTGAAGGGCGAAGGTACTCCCTTTCCCCAGTTCGCTTTGTACGGTTAGACTGCCATGATGGGCGCGGGCTATAGCTTGTGCGATCGCCAATCCCAAACCCGAACCGCCAGTGCTACGAGCGCGATCACTGTTCACTCGATAAAAACGGTCAAAAATTCGTTTGTGTTCGGATGGTGCAATGCCAATGCCCGTATCCTGAACCTGAATCAGCGCATGGCGATCGCTACACTCTAAAATAACGGTTACTTTTCCACCAGCCTGCGTGCATTGGTGACAAGTTAAGGTTGTGTGCAATTTGTCAAGAACATGATGACAAAAT
>CAYTUO010000021.1:19552-21751 GCA_964441015.1 uncultured Pleurocapsa sp. | reverse complement strand
TTACACTGGCATTTACCTAATAGTTTAGCATAATATCTCCTGAAGAACCATTTTTTGCGAGTAATTTTGCGAGGATTTTTGCCCTCTCCGTTAGAAATAACAAGATTTGTATTAACGACTTCTGCAAGACCTCCAAATGTGCCAGCAAGAGACTCTGTTATCGACTGTAGATCTTCATTTTTTGTCGTGTTTTTAGTGGCTTCATTTAACAGTTCAGATAATCGTTCGGATTGCTTAGATAGCTCATTGACCTCGTGTTTTGTTAAGCTATCGGCATAGACAGTAAGTTTTGCCCACTCATATATAGGTTTTTCCTGTTTTTTGAGTTTTTCTGTACTCTCCCGAAGACACTTCTCAATAGTTCGGAAGTAATCTGCAATCTTTTGACGCTTTTCGACTTCAGCTTGTTGTAAGCGATCGCTAAACTCAAATAACTTGGTTACGACTTCGATGATTTCACCTAGCATTTTTTTCTTTGGTCTTCTCGCAACATTTAGTTAATTTCGCCTAAGTACTTACTTCTGCCTTCTGCCTAAAAAGGGGGTATTGACCTCGAATTTGATCTTACACCTCCCATTGCGGATCTCGTTCCAACAGTTCTGTTGCTGCTTGTTTCGATAGCGGTTTTGAGAAGAAATATCCCTGTCCGTATTCGCACTGTAACGCTTGAAGTGCCTTAACCTGATGGATAGTTTCTACTCCTTCGGCAATTACGTCAAACTCTAGATTATGACCGAGCATGACAATTGTGCGAACGATTTGGGCATACTTATGACTCTCTTGACTTTCGCTGAGACGATTGACGAAAGACTGGTCGATTTTCAGCGTATCGATGGGAAAAGTATGTAGATTGCTCAGCGATGAATATCCCGTGCCAAAATCATCCAAACTCAGTCGAAGTCCGAGAGCTTTTAAGCGTTTTAAAAGAGCAAGTCCTTCCTCGACATCGTTCATCATGAAACTTTCAGTAATTTCTAACTTCAAATGGCCGCGCTCGATCTTAATTTCCTCTAAAATCTTCTGAATTTGTTCGACTAAATCTACTTGAGAAAACTGTCTGCGAGATAGATTGACGCTCATCATCAGAGAAGAGTGCCCAGGAAATTGTCCCCGCCAGCGATTCATCTGCCAGCAAGCTTCGCGCAAAATCCACTCACCAAGGGGAATAATCAACCCTGTTTCTTCAGCGACGGGAATAAACAGTCCGGGAGACACGAAACCTCGTTGGGGAGATTGCCAGCGAATCAGAGCTTCAAAGCCTCTAATTTTAAGCGTTTTCAGCGAGACAATGGGTTGATAATATAACTGAAACTCCTGACGGATGATCGCCCCTCTCAACTCCGTTTCTAACTGCCAGCGAGCTTCCGCCTGAGTCCGCATTCCCGCCGCAAAGATCTGATGGCGAGCTTTACCCGATTCTTTTGCCTCGTACATGGCTATATCGGCTTCTCGCAGCAATTCTTCTGCATCAAAATCGTTGCCCGTCCGGTTGTAGGCAATGCCGATACTGACGGTGATATAAATATCTTGTCCTTGCCATTGAAAGGGAAGGGTCAGTTTTTTTTGCAGGCGATCGGCTATCTGGGTCGCTTCTTGTACATCATTGATCGCATTCAAATAAATGGCAAATTCATCTCCCCCGACGCGAGCAAGTTGTCCTTGAGTGTCGATCTGATTCTGGAGGCGCTTGGCGGCATTGAGTAACAGCCAATCCCCAGCTTCTCGCCCCAAACCCTCGTTAATCCGCTTGAAGCGATCCAAATCTAGAAAAAGAATGGCGATTAAAATTTCCTGAGACTTCTTCTGACGATTGATTTTCTCAAGTTGCTCAATCAACAAGCGTCGATTGGGAAGGCCCGTTAGAGAATCGCGGTAGATACTCTGGAAAAGTTGATAAGCGAGCAGGCCAGCACTGGCTAGGATTAAGCTGAAAACGGGCGGAACAACCGGAATCCAACCAGACTGGCCGAAGGCAAGAAAGCTAATTCCCCACAATCCGCCTGCGGCGATCGCGACGGATGCCCCCAGAGAAAGGGGATGGTGGAATCGCCAGCCCAAAAGTCCGCCAACGAACGACCAACCCCAGATCCACAGCCACTCTCCCCACTGCGTCCAGAACCAAAATTGGCGCTGGTTATCTAAGACGGTACTGAGAATTTGACTGACCATTTGGGCGTGGATAACAATCCCAGGCATGAG
>CAYTUO010000021.1:0-19542 GCA_964441015.1 uncultured Pleurocapsa sp. | reverse complement strand
AGGGAGTTTGCTGTTTCCCTGGCGCTGTAAGGGGTAGCATATAAATCTTTGGCACTCGGTGCAACAGTACCGATGAGAACGACTTTATCTTTAACCCAACTGGGTTCTATTGTTCCGTTGAGGACTTGGGTGAGCGTCACTTGTCGGATGGCGTTGTTAGCCCAACGGTATTTGAGCAAGGTTTGCCAACCCACTGCTTCAGGAGAAGGCATTTGATACCCGCCAGAATTCTCTTTTAAGTCAGCAAAGGTCGTTTTGCCGATTTGTACTGTCTCAGGCGTGACTTGAAAGGTTAAATTGCGATCGCGTAAATAGCTCAGACTTACCCGCAAAGCAAAGGAGTAAAATTTTTGGTCATCCCATTCGGCATAGATCAGGTTGCGACGCAGCACGTTATCCCTATCGAGAACAAAGTCATTAAAGCCAACTCGCTCCCTTGGTACGCTAGGAGGGGGTGGAATGCTTTGTCCGTCGCTGTCTTCAAGTTTGGTGATGGCGATAATGTTATTGGCCTTGAAGGCTTCGAGGAGTTCGTTGTGGCCGGGCGGTTGTGGGATGTCTCGGTACAAATCTAGACCAATCACTTTAGGTCGATTTTGTTGTAGGGTGTTGAGGAGTTCGGCAACGACGCGATCGCCTAAGGGCCATTTTTTCTGAGTGCGTATATCGGTTTCAGTAATGCCAACCACTAAGAGGCGGGAGTCGGGAGGCGATGGCGGTAATAGCTGTACCATTGAGTCAAAGGCAAGGAGTTCTGACTCCTGTAAAATGCCAGTTTGTCTGATTCCGATAACTAACCCCGCGATCGCTAGACTGGCCAAGACTAGGGAAGAGGTTGGAACAACCGACGAACTAACCCGTTGACTCGCGCCTTGCCGAGTATGGCGGGAAGTAGACCGCAGAGAACGAATTTTTTGCCAGAATTGAATAATCACAAATTTAAATGTAAAATATAAATGCCAAAAACTCTAAAATAACGTATTTTGCTATTAGTAAAAATGCAAACTAACCTGGTTATGGCTAGCTAGACGGAGACTGAGAAACGAGATTAGAATGAGAGTAAATGAGTTAGTAACGGGATTTAATCTCTTTTCTCTCCAAGAATTCAGCATAAATATCCCTAAATTAATTGACAAGGTAGCTCAAATATGTTAGAGCGGATAAGCCCCAAAAAAGTATTGGCGATCGCAACCGTAGCATCGCTGTTTAGTTTATCTTCATTATGCTTGCCAGAGTCAGTCTGGGCGGAGCAAACTCCTAAGAATCCCAACCAAGGTTTACCCACTCGGCGCATAGGAGGGGGTACGCGAGGCGGTTCTCCTAACAATGACGAGCAAGCACGACAGTGTTCCTCCCTAGTGGCTCTCAGTCCTAACTATTTAGTGACCACAGTAGAAGCTTCGCCAAAATTATTTTTCTGTATTCCGTCAATCGAGCAATCTCAAGCAACCAAGATAGAGTTTACTTTAAAGGATCGCAGCGATCGCCCAATCTATCAGACAAATATTACTCCTGTAGCGAGTTCGGGAATTGCCAGCTTGCAGTTTCCCCTCTCAAGCACCTTGAAAGAGCTAGAAATCAATCAAAATTACCGTTGGAATTTGACAATTGTTAACGAGGGGGGCGATCGCCATGAGGCTCTTGAAGGATGGATTCGACGAATCGAGATGAAACCGACTTTAGCCGAAAAACTAGCGCAAGCAAGTCCTTTAGAGCGAGTGCAACTTTATCAAGAAGCGAGATTATGGTACGAAGCAATAGAAGAACTAGCTCAATTGAAGCGCGATCGTCCTGACGATAGAGAAGTTTCCGAACAATGGATTCAACTGCTAACCTCCATGAATCTCAATGCGATCGCCCAAGTTCCCCTACTAGATAAGAATTTGACTCCCGCAACCGTTCAATCTCAATCGAGATTAAATAGTGCGATCGAGCGTTGACGAGGCGAGCAACAAATTTGCTTCAATCCTCATTTTTAAAGTAGCTACGACTTCCTCTATCTTGATTTCTTGGGATTGCTTGCTAGCTCTTTCTACCACTTCCACTTTGCCTTCTTTGAGCGATCGCCCCGTCACGATCCGATAGGGAATCCCGATCAAATCGGCATCTTTAAATTTAACGCCAGCCCGTTCGTCGCGATCGTCTAATAAAGTTTCTATACCAACATAATTCAACTCATTGTAGAGCTTCTGGGCAACTTCCATTTGCTCCTTATCGGTGATATTAGGGATGACAACAATGGCATGATAGGGGGCAATAGCGACGGGCCAAATTATGCCATCTTTATCGTAAGATTGCTCGACGGCGGCTTGTGCTAAGCGAGAAACGCCAAGGCCATAGCATCCCATCACGATAGGAACTTCCTCGCCTTGTTCGCTAGTATAGGTTGCTGCCATTGCTTGGGAATATTTTGTCCCCAACTGGAAGATATGTCCCACTTCGATGCCTCTAGCACTTTGGAGAGTTTGCGCGGGATCGTGAATGGCGTGATCGCCTGGGCGTGCCTTTCTGATATCTACTATCAACTCTGGTCGCTGAAATTGCTTGCCCCAGTTGGCCCCGACGACGTGATAGCCAGATTCATTGGCCCCTGTCACAAAATTTTTGAGATCGACGACAGTCTTATCTACCAAGCGCAGAAACTCAGAGGTAACATCCTTGACAGAATTAATATAATCGTCGGCAAGATCGGGGGCAATATAGCCCAACGGTAAGGGTTTAGCTGCCCATTTTTGTTGTGCCGATTCGTCTGGTACTCTCAAAGCGAGGACGGTTTTTGCTTGATATCGAGGCGCTAGCTTCACTAATTCATTTTGTAGCTTTACCTCATTGACATCTTGGTCGCCTCGGATGTGTACTAAGACTAACACCATCGTACCGTTGTCGTAGAGGGCCTCGTATAATAGGTTCTTGACAACGGCTGTGGGCGAACACTTGAGGAATTTACTGAGCTTCTCAATCGTTTCTGTTCCCGGTGTCTCACGTTTTTCATACTTCTTAAAAGGCGAAGGTTCAACTTCCGGCGGCAGAGAAATTGCTTTTTCTACGTTGGCGGCATACTTGCCATCTTCGGTGTAGAGGACTTCATCTTCCCCTGCATCGGCCAGTACCATAAATTCCTGAGAACCCGATCCGCCAATTGCACCTGAGTCTGCCTCGACTGCCCGAAAAGCTAACCCACAGCGACTGAGGATGTTACGATAAGCTCGCTCCATATCCTGATAAGTTTCTTTCAAGCTTGCCTCATCGGGATGGAAAGAGTAAGCATCTTTCATGATGAATTCCCGTCCGCGCATCAAACCAAACCGAGGGCGAATTTCATCGCGAAACTTAGTTTGAATTTGGTAGAGATTGAGCGGCAGTTGGCGATAAGAGCGAACCATTTCCTTGGCGATCGTGGTGATGACTTCTTCATGCGTCGGGCCGAGTCCTAATTCTCGCTCTTGTCTGTCGGTGAGAGCAAACATAATGCCTTCTGCTTGGGTATAGGTGTCCCATCGCCCCGATTCTTTCCACAAATCTGAGGGTTGCAGTTGCGGAAGCAGACATTCTTGTGCGCCCGTAGCATTCATTTCTTCTCGCACGATTTGGGAGACTTTTTGCAAGACTCGCCACATCAGAGGCAAATAGGCATAAATACCGCTACCAATCCGACGAATATAACCCGCCCGCAATAAAAGTTTATGACTTGGAATTTCTGCTTCTGCTGGATCTTCCCGCAGTGTGACAAAGAGCATCTGAGACAGTCGCATTATTGATTCCCTCGCGCTTAACCGAACGATTATTATCTCATCTCTAGGCTAGTTAGTTTACCTGCTCTCCCTCCTGCTATCTTTTAACCCCGTCGAACTGAAGTTGACCAATGATTATCATTATCTAAAAATTAGTTGTGACAGTTGGGGGTGAGGAATGTGGGTTTTTGCTAGCCCCTATTTCCGAGCGAATTCGGGAGGCTTTGCCTGTCTGATTGCGCGGAATTTCTGAGACGTGCTGCACGGTTATCGGCGGTATAATTGCCCCTTGCTTTTCTAACTTGCGCCCTAACCTATCGACTAATTCTGCGTCTACCCATTCATTAGGAGGACTATTTAATAAGATCCGAAGTTCATCAGTGTCTCGAATAATTTGCCACTCGCTGACAGGCATTACATCCAGAATTTGATGGAAAGTATGGGGATGCACTTTGACCTCACCGCCAACTCTTGCCGAAAAGTAGAGAATTTCCTCTTTGCGTCCTTGAATGTCGTCAATCAGGGGATAGGGACGGCCGCAGGGACAGGGATCGATCGCAAGTTTTATTCTGTCGCTCAGTTCGTAACGAATTAGGGGTTGGGTGCGGTTGAAGAGAACGGTCAGGAGTAGCTTATCCCCGTAAACTCCTGGCGGTACGGGACGGTTATCTTCATCGACCACCTCAACGATCGCGAGATCTTCAAACAGATGCAAGCCCTCATGTAAATCGCATTCCGCCGCGATCGCGCCGACTTCTGTTGCCACATACTGGTTAAAGAGTGGCCCATTCCAGGCTTTTTCAATTCGTTGGCGCATTGCCTCTGTCAGCACCTCCCAGGTACTGAGCAAGCAACTCGGTTCGATCTGAAGTCGCCCTTTAAGTTGCTCGTCCGCTAGCAGGTAAAGTATAGAAGCATAAGCGACTAAAATCTCTGGTTGCCAGATGTTGAGTTTCTCGACAATGCGTTCTATCGGTTCGCTTGCATCCAGACGCAGTTCTCCCGCCCGACGGACGGTTGCGCTAATTCGTGCCGACAGATGCCAAGGCGTTGAGGAAGCGATGACTGCTGAGAGCATTTCTCCCTTCAGGGGCATCAGATCTTGAGCGCGCATAAAGGAAGCGAGGACAGTTGCCCATTCAGAACGGTTGAAGAGAAATAATCCCGGACTTCCCGTGCTGCCCGATGTGGCAGTTACCCAGTAGCGCCCCAGATATTCGTCTTTTCGCCAGTGCCGTAGGTAAGCTTCTAGGTTCGCTCGCCGAAGGTGGCGATCGCTCACCAACTCGTCAAAGTGTTCCATCATCATCGCTTTGGTGAGGACGGGCAACTCTTGGAGAGGGCGATCGCGTAACCCTCGATGAAAGGTTTGGTAAAAGGGCGATCGGGCGTAAACATCCTCCCGCAGGCGACGTAATGCCTTGGCTTGATAGGCTTCTAGTTGCTTGTGCGTCCAGCCTTCTCGGCGTTGTAGCTGCCAGTGCTTCAACAGCATTCTTAGCAATATCTGGACGTTCATAGCTTCCCCCTATTCTCGAATTAATGCCAAATACTCGTCTCGGAAATAGCGCAGCGTACTCAACACCGGATTGGGTGCAGATTGTCCCAGGCCACACAAACTGGTGGATTTGACCATATCGCACATCTCCTCAAGCAGTTCCAAATCGGCAGGCGAGGCTTTACCTTCGCGAATCTTCGTCAATAACCGATATAACTGCACCGTACCGACGCGACAGGGGATGCACTTCCCGCAGGATTCATCCATGCAAAATTCCATGAAAAAGCGGGCGACATCGACCATATTAGTTTCTTCATCCATCACGATCGCGCCGCCAGAACCCATAATCGAACCGAGTTCCGCCAGAGATTCGTAATCGACGGGCGTATCGAACGCTTCGGCCGGAATGCACCCCCCAGAAGGGCCCCCCGTTTGTACGGCTTTGGCCTTACCACCATCTGGCACGCCGCCGCCCATTTCTTCAACAATTTGCCGCAGCGTAGTTCCCATCGGGACTTCAATCAAACCCGTATTGCAAACCTTACCGGCTAGGGCGAAGACTTTAGTCCCCTTGCTTTTTTGGGTGCCAATGCTGGCAAACCAGTCAGCCCCCTTGCGAATAATCGCTGGAATGTTTGCCAAGGTTTCGACGTTATTGATGAGCGTCGGATAGTCCCACAAACCCGATTCGGCGGGATAGGGCGGACGCGGACGAGGAGTCCCACGCTTGCCTTCAATGGATGCCATTAATGCCGTTTCTTCGCCGCAAACATACGCTCCTGCACCAATACGAAGATCGATGCGAAAGTCGAAGGGAGAATCAAAAATTTGACTGCCTAACAAGCGAAGACGTTGTGCTTGATGAATCGCTGTCTGGAGGCGACTAATCGCTAGAGGATATTCGGCTCGAATGTAGATATATCCTTGGTTAGCACCGATAGCATAAGCTGCGATCGCCATTCCTTCTAAGACGCGATGGGGGTTACTTTCCAAGACGCTACGATCCATATAGGCACCCGGATCGCCTTCGTCAGCGTTGCAGATCACATACTTGCGATCAGCTTTTTCCTTGGCAACTGTTGCCCACTTTAACCCCGTAGGATACCCCGCACCGCCCCGTCCTCGCAAACCGCTCCGAGCGATCGCCTCGATGACTTCATTGGGTTGCATCTCATGTAAAACTTGATAAAGCCCTTGATAGCCTTCTGCTGCAATGTAAGATTCAATCCGTTCGGGATCTATTTTGCCGCTATTTTCTAGAACAATGGGCATTTGTCGCGTAAAAAAGGGATGATTGGGATTCCCGCGTTGCGCTGTTGTTTCTCCTCCATCAAGGGCAGCAATAATCGAAGGGGCATCTTCTGGGGTCACTTTTTCGTAGAGTGTTTTTGTGGGATCGACTTGTACTAAGGTTCCCTGACAGCACAAACCCAGACAACCAACGCCGCAAACTTGAACGCGATCGCTCAAAAGGGCCTTTTCAACTGCACTCTCAAGACTTTCTTTCACCGCACCCGCGTTAGCAGACATACACCCCGCAGCCATGCAGCAACGAATCTGTACGGGTTTTTGAGAAGCCCGTTCGCGATCGGCAATTTCTAGTAATTCGTTTAAATCCATACTGCCAGCCGTCTCCTCGCCATGACTGGTTTTTTTCTCTATCTTGAGGTTAAAGGAGAATGTTGAGGAATTTGTGAGGAAGCGATCGCGCTCTTGACAAAAAAACTGTGTGTGATAATAGAAGTTGGTCTCTTAAAGCAGGAAGCAGAAGAGGAGTGCCGTCGCCTGGAAGAAATATAGCGTTTCTCAGTTGAGTGAAGTACATTGATTTTGTTCCCTGTTCCCTGTTAAGTGTTCCCTAAAATTAGGGCTTTTGTACCTCATCAAAATGAAAACTGCTATATGATATCTGAACTATTAGGAAATCGCTATAAAATCCAGCAGCAATTAGGAAAAAAAGCAGGACGACAGACATTTTTAGCTCGCGATTTGGAAACTGAAGAATTAGTTGTTATTAAATTATTAACCTTCAGCAGTGATTTTGAATGGGACGATCTCAAACTTTTTGAACGAGAAGCACAAACGCTCCGAAATCTTTCTCATCATTCTATTCCTCGTTACTTAAACTATTTTGATGTAGATTTACCCAACTGCAAAGGGTTTGCTTTGGTGCAAACTTATATCGATGCTAAATCCCTCGAAGAACATCTCAAAGCAGGACGCACTTTTAGTGAAGAAGAGGTTAGAGAATTAGCTAAATCTCTGTTAGAAATTTTGATTTATTTACATGGACAAAATCCCCCTGTTATTCATCGCGACATTAAGCCTAGCAATATTTTATTAACGGATCGTTCGGGACATAGTATTGGTCAGGTTTATTTAGTTGATTTTGGAGCCGTGAAAACGCTGTCAGCAAGAGAAGGCGCAACCATGACTATAGTGGGAACTTATGGCTATATGCCACCAGAACAGTTCGGCGGACGTGCCGTTCCTGCTTCCGATTTATATAGCTTAGGAGCAACATTAATTTATTTAGTAACGGGAACCCATCCTGCCGATTTACCCCAAAAAGATTTACGAATTGAATTTGAAAAATTAACGAATTTGAGTCCAGCTTTAACCTATTGGTTGAGGAAGCTAATAGAACCCAGTTTAGATAAACGTTTTCAATCGGCGGAGGAAGCCTTACAAGCTTTAGAACAACCTCAATTAATTCAAATTTATCCTGCTGAAATTAGCAACCCCATAGGCAGTCAAGTTTTACTTTCTAAAACTCCCGATGAACTTCAATTAATTTTTCCTTCAAAAGGATTTCATTCCGCCTTAATATTCACAAGTTTATTTGCGATCGCTTGGAATTCTTTCATATTGTTTTGGACAACTATGGCGTTTTCTATGCCATCTTCAGTTAAGTGGGTATTTATCTTATTTTCCCTCCCTTTTTGGGGTGCGGGAATCTCGATGGTAGTTAAAATTCTCTCCAATTTATTCGGACAAGTAAAACTTCGTATTGATGGGCAACAAATATCTTTAACCAAGGAGCTTTTTGGTTTTAAAATTTCTCATTCTCGCTCTTCTCCGCGAGAGGCAATTAATAAATTAGAACGCAGCGAACTTATTTGGAAAAAAGATTCAGACGGCGATCGCTTTCAAATTCCAGCAAATCTGATTATTTGGGCAGGAAAACAACAATATCATCTGAATTTTAATTTAACTGATCCAGAGCTTGACTGGATTGCCAGCGAACTGAGCGATTGGTTAGGTTTGCCTATTAGTAAATCGCCATAAAAAAGCGATCGCGTTCTGACCTTTTGGGTGGCGATCGCTCGATTTTTTTTGTTTAGTTCTAAAGTGAAACTTCGCTCAAATCGCGGGTCATGTGGTCGAAAGGTTCGCTCACAAAAGAAGTATCGGCTATCCCTGCTTCTGCGACTAGCTCCTGGATCATTTCCTTCATAATCTGGATACCTCGCACTGTGGGGCCGATAGGCACACCCAGAGAATTATAGGTTTCTCGCAACCCTTGCAATACTCGTTCGTCTAAGACATTCGTGTCTGCTGCTACTAGAGCATAGCTAGCATAGCGTAGATAATAGTCCATATCCCGCAAACAAGCCGAATAACGGCGAGTAGTGTAGGCGTATCCGCCTGGGCGAATTAACTCTGGGATTTCTTCAAATAGCTGAGATCCTGCCTTTTTAACGATAGCAGGGGAGTTGGCATTAATGACGGCTGCCGCAGTGATGCGAGCCATGCCAGACTCAAAATAAGCTTTTAGCTTGTCCATCGCATCCCGATCAAGGTAGCGACCTGTCACATCGTAGTTTCTAATTAAATTTGTGACTGCATCTCGCATTAAATTTTTCTCCCAACGGCAATTTTTTTTAGTGGCTTAGAAAAAGCCTTATTTTTAAGTTAGATCTATCTATCTATAATCCCACAGGGATGAACCGCTATAGACTTAGTTCGAGGAAGTCATTTTTTTGTTTAACAATCTGTTTACTTTTTAATACATTTCTTAATAAATAAAGGAAACAATTAGATTTTGGTATATTTCAATACACTTTTGCATTCTTTACAGATTCACACACTAAAGACATAGAGAATTCTGTATCAAATAATACAAAATGCGAGCTAACCTCTCTCTACGATGGATGATTCGAGACCGAAAATAAAATTCAATCCCAAAGGAGTCATCCATGCCTGAAACGCCCCAAGATGTCTTGAAAATGATTAAGGACAACAACATCCAAATCATCGATCTCAAATTTATTGATACGCCAGGAATCTGGCAGCACTGCTCCTTTTACTACAATCAGATTGACGAGAGTTCTTTCGTTGAAGGCGTTCCCTTTGACGGCTCTAGTATTCGGGGTTGGAAAGCGATTAATGAATCCGACATGGCAATGGTACCCGATCCAACAACTGCATGGATCGACCCCTTCTATAAAGAGCCAACCCTGAGCATGATCTGTAGCATTAAAGAACCTCGCACGGGAGAATGGTACAGTCGCGATCCTCGCTCTATCGCCAAAAAAGCTGTTGATTTCTTAAAAAATACAGGCATTGGAGATACTGCTTACTTTGGCCCAGAAGCAGAATTCTTCGTATTTGATGACGTTCGCTTCGATCAAACTGAAAGTAAAAGCTATTACTACGTAGATAGCATTGAAGGTCGTTGGAATACAGGGCGCGAAGAAGAAGGGGGTAACTTAGGCTATAAACCTCGCTACAAAGAAGGATATTTTCCCGTTGCTCCCACAGATACCCTGCAAGATATGCGGACTGAAATGCTGCTGACGATGGCCAAGTGCGGCGTGCCCATTGAAAAGCATCACCACGAAGTCGCTACGGGTGGACAAAACGAGTTAGGTTTCCGCTTTGCCACTTTAATTGAGGCAGCAGACTACCTGATGACCTACAAATACGTGATCAAGAACGTTGCCAACAAATATGGCAAAACCGTTACCTTCATGCCCAAGCCCTTATTTAACGATAACGGTTCTGGGATGCACACCCACCAGTCTATCTGGAGAGACGGACAGCCTCTCTTCTGGGGCGACGGTTATGCAAATCTGAGCAAGATGGCCTTAAATTACATCGGCGGTTTGCTCAAGCACGCTCCCGCTTTGTTAGCGCTGACTAATCCTACTACCAACTCCTACAAGCGATTGGTGCCTGGTTTTGAAGCGCCCGTGAACCTGGCGTACTCTCAAGGAAACCGTTCTGCTTCCATTCGGATTCCCCTATCTGGCACGAATCCCAAGGCGAAGCGTCTGGAGTTCCGTTGTCCCGATGCTACTTGTAACCCCTATATTGCTTTTGCAGCAATGCTCTGTGCGGGTCTTGATGGCATTAAGAACGAAATTGACCCAGGCGATCCTTTAGATGTCGATATCTACGATCTCAGTCCAGAAGAGTTGAGCAAAGTTCCTTCGACTCCTGGCTCTCTAGAGGCAGCTTTAGAGAACTTGGAAAAAGATCATGCTTTCTTGACTGATACGGGTGTCTTTACTGAGGATTTCATTCAAACATGGATCGAATACAAGCTCGACAATGAGGTAAACCCGATGCGTCTGCGTCCTCACCCCTACGAATTTGCGCTTTATTATGATGTATAAAAGCGATCAACAAGAATAACTTTAAAATCAATCTTTTTTAGCCACCTATAGATACAGGGTGGCTTTTTTGTCTTACGCTCCAGGCGCAAATGTTTTAACTCACAGGGAATAAGTTTAAGCTTTTGGGTTTCAATCATTTTTGGTTTTTGCTATTCCAAAAAAACTAAGCAATACTTCCTCGCTTGCGAGTTTCTTTATGAGAGACTCCTACATTTTTCAAACCTGCACGAATCATTTGTTGTTCGAGTAACGCAAAAAAGCGGGCGCGATCGCCTCCTCTGACAACTGCTTGATTGTGCGCTTCTGCTAAGGAAATGGGATAACCATACCCTTTATTGACCTGCGCCAGCACGATCCCAAGCGATCGCTCAAATAATTCGGAGTCTTCTGCAACCCAGGCGGGAACTTCGATTCGAGCAATTTCTGTTCCGACGTTGACATGGCAAAAATACACTCGTTGCGCGTCGCTATATAAATCGAGAATGCGTAAGGAACTGCGCCACAAAGGGCCTCGCTGTCCGGGTTCTAGGATATAGGCCCACAGGGTTGCATCGCGCAGGGGATCGATAATTTGACAGGGGGTGCGATCGTCTTCGAGATTGGTACAGTTCGCGACACAGTTGGGATAATCGTAGGGACACGCTTGCAAGCGCAGGAAATTGACAGATTCCATACTGCGAGACGCGCTGAGATATCCCATTAGCGGGATTTTTGTTTCTCGCAACTGTTCCCACGCTTCTAGGATGGGCAGTAAAATGCGATCGCGTGCTTCTAGCGGGAGTCCATCTAAAAACCAGTAGATTAAAGAACCGTCAACTAAGGCGAGATTAGGATCGTTATGTGCCCCTGGTGGTTTTACCCAGCGACAGGCGATTTCTGCAAGCATCTGGGTTTCTAGAACAGTACGCCGATACCCTATCCATTCTTCGGTGCGAATTCCCCATTGTTTCGAGACATAGAGATCTTCTGGTTTGTAATACACTTCGGGTACGCTATCGAGTAGCGGATGTAGGTTTTGTCCGTAGTGCAACATGACCCGACCGACATTGATTAAATAGCAGTAGGCGATTTCGTGGTGTGAGGGGGCAATTTGCGATCCATCGGTGGCAAAAACGCTGTGATGGGATGGGGGAGAATTGATAGTAATGCGAGTATCTAGGGGTTCGACGGGGATGGCAACCGAAAAAATCAAGCGATCGCGCCATTTTTGCTGTAGTTCGATTAATTCTTGTTGCTTTGCCTGAGTTTCTTCTAATAATACCTGGGCGCGTTCTAATCGTTGGCGACTTGCAGCGACTTCTTTTTTAAAGTGCTGACTGATCCCAGGAATTTGTCCGGCGAGTTTAGCAAGATCGAGCATGGGGCGTACTGCTATGAAAAGCTTATTGATTTCTATACTATGTTTAATTTCACGCAGAGGAGGACGCGCGTGCGGAACCTGCGTCCGCACTTCAAGCGTCCGTCGCGCAGAGGTTTTTATTGAGGTTGACTTACCGGACTTGATTATAATTACCGTTTTTTTCTTTCAAAAATTAAGGATGCGCCGGGATTCCGCAACGCACCCTAGAAATACAAGGATATTGTAGATAAATAAGTTTTGTTATTAATTCAGACCGACTTGGACTCTTCCTTCAACAACCCGAACGGGATAAGTAGGAATTCTGACCGAATTGTCATCTAAACATTCCCCTGTTTTTAAGTTGAAATTTTGCTTGTAGATGGGAGAAGCGACTTTGAGAATCCCCTTGCGATCGCCCACAATTCCTCTAGATAAAACATAAGCTTTACTAAAAGGATCGTAGTTACTAATCGCATAAACTTCTTCTTCGTATCCGATGCGGAAAATCGCAACTTGTTGACCTTTTACTAAGGCACAAACCCCCGTATTCGGTTGAATATCAGATATTGCACACACATCAATCCATTGGGTAACTACATCACGAACGGGTAAACTTTGAACCATAACTTCTCCTTAAGATAACTTTCTTAGCGTTCTCTGTGTGCGACGGCACTCAATGTGCGGAACCTGCGTCCGCACATTGAGTGCCTCCTCTGTGCGAAATTACTAACCAACAACTATCTTTTCTTTTTCTGTTTCTGTTGCGGGACGTTTTTGACCGCGTTCCTCAACGTAAATGAGATTGGAATCGCCTTGATCAGAGTTGACAAAATGACGAAAACGCTTGAGTTTTTCGGGATCTTCAATAGCAGTTTTCCACTCGCATTGATAAGTATTGACAAGATGTTGCATTTGTGCTTCTAATTCTGCACAGATTCCTAGAGAATCTTCAATAATGACCTGACGCAGATAGTCGATTCCGCCTTCTAGTTTGTTAAACCAAGTAGCAGTTCGTTCTAGGCGATCGGCAGTGCGAATATAGAAGATTAAGAACCGATCCAAGTATTTAATCAGGGTTTCCTTATCGAGATCGGCAGCTAGAAGGACGGCGTGTTGGGGTTTCATCCCGCCATTACCGCAGACATACAAGTTCCATCCCTTCTCAGTGGCAATGACTCCGAAATCCTTACCCTGTGCTTCGGCACATTCGCGGGTACAACCCGAAACGGCGGATTTGAGTTTGTGGGGCGATCGCACGCCTCGATAGCGCAATTCTAACTCAATGGCTAAACCTGTCGAATCTTGTACGCCAAAACGACACCAAGTACTGCCAACGCAAGATTTAACCGTCCGCAGTGCTTTCCCATAGGCATGACCGGATTCAAAACCTGCATCGACTAAACGCTTCCAAATGTGAGGAAGTTGTTCTACCCGCGCACCAAAAAGATCGATACGTTGTCCGCCTGTAATTTTAGTATAGAGTCCGAATTCTTTGGCAATTTCTCCCAGTGCAATCAATTTATCTGGCGTAATTTCACCCCCAGGAACTCTGGGAACAACCGAATAGCTTCCGTCTTTCTGAATATTAGCCAAGAAATGGTCGTTGGTATCCTGCAATCCTCTATGGGGAGTCTCCATAATGTGTTCGTTCCATGTCGAAGCTAGCATGGAAGCAACCGCAGGTTTGCAGATTTCGCACCCCAATCCTTTACCAAATTGTTGTAGAAGTTCGTCAAAGGTTTTAATGTTGTGAACGCGCAAGAGATGGTAGAGTTCCTGACGAGAGTAGGGGAAGTGTTCGCACAGATGATTTTTAACTTCGATTCCTGCTTTTTTGAGTTCAGACTTCAGTAAATCAGTGACTAAGGGAACGCAACCTCCACAACCTGTCCCCGCTTTGGTGCATTTTTTTATACTGGGAACATCGGTTAATTTTTCATCGCAAATGGCACTACAAATCTGTCTTTTAGTAACATTATTGCAAGAACAAATTTGGGCGGTATCGGGTAAGTTTTCGACTCCCATTCCCCCTGTGGCACTTTTGCCTTCTCGTGGCGGGATGAGTAAATCTTCGGGGTAAGGCGGTAAGGTAATTTTATTTTGTACGAATTGCAACAAGGTACCGTAAGTAGAAGCATCGCCTACTAAAATTCCGCCTAAAAGATATTTACCATCTTGGGAGAGTACTAATTTTTTATAAATTCCTTGTCGCGCATCGGTAAAAGCAACTTCTCTTGCACCAGATGTTTTCCCAAAATTATCACCAAAACTCGCAACATCAATGCCTAGAAGTTTGAGTTTGGTGGACATATCTGCCCCTGTAAATTGGCTAGTTATATCGCTATTATTGAGATGATCTGCCGCTACTTCTGCCATTTTATAGCCAGGCGCAACTAACCCATAAATGCGATTTTGATAGAGGGCACATTCACCGATCGCATAGATATTTGGATCGGAAGTTTGGCAATTTTCATTGATAATAATGCCTCCGCGATCGCCCAGGGTTAAATCGCAGTTTCTAGCGAGTTCATCGCGAGGCCGAATCCCTGCTGAAAAGACGATCATGTCGGTTTCTAATTCAGTTCCATCAGTAAAGGTCATTTTGACAATTTTGTTGCCTTCACTGATAATCTCTGTGGTGTTTTTATTGAGATGAACTTTAACGCCAATTTCTTCGATTTTTTCTCGTAGAATTACGCCTCCTGCATCGTCAATTTGTATAGGCATCAGTCGGGGCGCAAATTCAACTACATGGGTTTCTAACCCTAAATTTTTGAGCGCATTGGCCGCTTCTAATCCTAATAAACCACCGCCAACAACTACCCCAATTTTACATTGCTTGGCATAGGCAGAGATTTTTTCTAGGTCATCTATCGTGCGATAGACAAATGTGCCAGGAACATCTTTTCCTTTAATGGGAGGAACAAAAGGATAAGATCCGGTGGCGAGAACAACTTTATCGTAATGAATTTCTCTACTATTGGCTGAAATAACAATTTGTTTTTCTCGATTAATAGCGATCGCGCGATCGCCCATATAAATTTGAATGCCGTTATCTTGATAAAATCCAGGTTCAACTAATGATAAATCCGCCGCCGTTTTTCCTGAAAAATAACTGCTCAAATTAACGCGATCGTAGGCAACGCGAGGTTCTTCGCAAAAAGTAATCAAATTCCAGAAGCGATCGCCCTTTTTGGTGACCATCATCTCTAGGAATTTGTGACCTACCATTCCATTCCCAATAACAATTAAATTCCGCTTAGCAAGCATAATATTTACATTTAAGTTTCTTTCTACTCGTTATCGTAAAGTTTTTGAAATTAATTTCAAGTCCTTAGATGTAATTAATGCAATTCATTTATTCGGATTTTGTATATTTAAAATTATTAAGTTAAATAATAATAATTTACAAAAATACATGAACAGGCAAAACGCCATATAGATTAACCACTTCCCCAATAACCGCGATCGCAGGCGCTTCAAAACCCGTTTTTTCTACCTGTTCTACAATAGTTTCTAAAGTCGCGACTAAAGTTTCTTGGTCAGGACGAGTTCCCCAACGGATGAGAGCGAGCGGCGTATCTGAACTACGTCCGGCGACAGTCAGTTGTCTGACGATGTTTGCTAGATTATGGATACCCATGTAGATGACAATCGTTTCCGAACCGTGAGCGATCGCACTCCAATTAACTTCGGGACGATATTTATCATTCGTTTCGTGCCCTGTAACAAAGGTCACTGATGAACTATAATTCCGATGCGTGAGTGGAATTCCCACATAAGCGGGAGCAGCAATACCCGAAGTCACACCAGGAATCACTTCTACTGAGACTCCTGCTTTTACCAAGTCTTACATTTCTTCGCCACCGCGACCAAAAATGAAAGGATCTCCCCCTTTTAGGCGCACGACAACAGCATTCATTTGCGCTTTTTCTATCAATAACTGCGTTGTCTCCTCTTGCAATAGTGAATGGCGGCCTCGCCGTTTTCCCGCATCAATTTTTATTGCTTTTGTGTAAGTTGCAATTATTCCCAAACAGAAAAATCTTGATTAAACTGCACTAATGAAAGAAGTTTAATATCTTGGCGATCGCTCAGAGAATCTCTCGTTTTCTGAGTATTATATCCCCAATCTGCTAGATATAATTTTATCCCTTGTAGATCGGGTTGCTCTTGTACTAACTCAAGCGCTTCTAATCGATCTTCGACAAACCAGAGATCAGTCGGTTCAACTGAATTGAATTGAAGTAACTGTCGTAAAGTTTCGTATTTGGGACGCTTGTATTCTTTGCCAATAATTGAAGTTTCGGGTAATTCAATTCCCTGTTGCTGCAACAATCTTCTGACAAAGCGCCCTTCTTTAGTCGTGACAATATAGACTTGAATGGAAGAATCGAGAATGCCACAAATTCTCTCGATAACTCCAGGATAAAAACGATGTAAAGCTAACCAACTTTCTAAGTCTGACTCGATCCAACGATCTCGAACGCGATCGAGTTTTTGACTGACTTCTTTTTTATCGAGGGTTTCTGATTTAATAATTTGTTCGGCAATGGTTGACCAATATTGTAATATTTCCTCCTCGGAAATTCCTAAAATTAATGCCCTCAATAAAATTGGCATTTCCCAACCCGTCTCGATAACTGGACGCAAGCGATAAAAGTTGGTAGCTAATTCATCACTTTGTAGTTTATCATCCTTAAAACTAGGAAATTGTTTCCTAAATTTTGAATTTTGAATTTTGAATTTTGAATTTTTTGAGTCATCATTCCAGATTTGATAATAAGTCTGCTGAGTCGTTTGAAAATATTCAATTAACCCATCGCAGATAACGCCATCAAAATCTAGAGCTAAAATGGTCGGGACACGATTAGACATGATTATAAGCACACAGAAAACAACAGACAAAGTTTAAAACTATAACTCTGTCCTTTCTAATCCTACCAGTAGCTCAGCAGCCGTAATATTTCCTCTTTCTTTTATTTTTGTCTGGGGAGGTAACTCCTTAAGAATATTAAGAGCCGATTCTCGCATTTTGTTAGCTCTTTGGCGATCGCTCTCTTGATTGTAAATATGACTTAAGTCTAAATAAGCACCAACTGAGTTAGGTTCGAGGTAAATAATTTGCTTCAAAATTCGCTTAGCTTCTTCTATATTTCCCTGTTCTTCGGCAATTTTAGCTAACAAGTAATAGGGAGAAACAGCAAAAGAATCAATCTTTAAAGCTTGCTGGCAAGATTGAATGGCTAGTTCGTATTGACCAAAATTGGCATGAATTTGAGAGAGGAGATAGTAAGCATAAAAATAATTTGGATTGATTTTTAGAATTTGTTTAATCAATTCAATGGCTGGTTCATACTTTTCTTGGTTCAATAGCATTTCTACTTCTATAAGAAATTCTTCAGTCGTTTTTTGTAAAGGGATTTCCTTAGATTTAGTATATGAAGAATTATTTACATTTAAATTATTAGCCGTTAAATATTGCTTGAGAGTTTTAACTGGATTTACTTGAGCCGTTAGCCTATCCTTAGTAACTAAAGGCTGAGGAGTAATTGACAATTTTTTCTTATCTACTAAATTCTGCTCGTTTTCTAGCTTGAACTTTTTATTTCCTGGACGCTGATAGACTATCGATTCTGGGAAAACTATCTTATCAAATTGACTTAAATTTTGAGCAGAAAGTTCTGTATGACCAGTCAGAAAATATCCTGACGGTTGAAGAGTATGGCAAATTTTGTCTAAAACTTTAGTAATAGCAGAAGATTCAAAATAAATGAAAACATTGCGACAAAGAATTAAATCCATCTCTCTCAGTTCAGATTGAGATTGAGGAAATAAGTCTTGTACTAAATTAACAGTCTGAAACTTAACAAGTTTTTTGATTTCTGTACTGAGATGATATTGATTATTAATTTTTTGAAAATATCGTCGCTTAATTTCTTCATCAACTCCTCTAAACGACCAAGGTTCATAAATTCCTCTTGCTGCTTCTTCAATAGCTCCGCGATCAATATCTATTCCTAAAATTAACAAATTCCATTGTTGGAAGTCGGGCAGAATTTCTTTAAGAAGAATAGCTAGAGTATAAGGTTCTTGACCTGTCGAGCATCCGGCACTACAAATCCGAATCGTTTTTTGAGCTTGCTTGCGTTTGATCAGTTCTGGGAAAATCTGGGTTTTCAAAAGGTTTAACTGCTCTTTATCTCGATAAAAATAACTCTCATTGTTAGTTAATAAAACAATTAACTTTTCCCATTCTTGATAGCTTTCTATGGTATTTGATTCCAAAAGCTGGTAGTAATCGCCTGGAGATGCCGCTTTAATAGCTTTCGTTCTCAGACAAATTTTTTCACAAAAAGAGGCTCGATCTTGCTCTCTAATAACTATCCCTGTCTGCTTGGCAATTAAGCAATTAAAAGATTCTATTAATTCTTCTTTTAGTAAATTGGTCTGTGACATAAAAATTTTTGACTTCTAATTTTTATTTTTTAGGATGGTTTCAATGAGTGTGGCAGCAATATTTTGGACTGGCAGGATGTGCTGTGCTGCGCCGAGAGCGATCGCTTCTTTGGGCATCCCAAACACGACACTACTTGCCTCATCTTGGGCAATGGTTATTCCCCCTGCTTGAGAAATCGCCTTCATTCCCGTTGCACCATCTCTCCCCATACCCGTAAGCAAGATTCCTAAAGTTGCCTTGCCATAAAACTTGACGACAGATTTAAACATGACCGTGACTGAGGGACAGTGACCGTCTACTGCACCAGAAGCGTTATAAGTCAATTTGCCTAAAGAGTTTAATTCTAAATGATTGCCGTCCGGCGCAAAATAAACCGTTCCTGGGAAGGGAGACTCGCCTTCAGTGGCAATTTTAACTTTTAGGCGACACTCCAATGCCAACCAATTCACCAAACCTTGCAAAAATCCTTCGCTGATGTGCTGGGTGCAAATAATCGGGACTGGAAAATCGCTTGGTAGCGGAGACAGAACTTTTTGCAGTGCTTGAGGCCCGCCAGTAGAAGCGCCGATGGTAACAACTTTAATAGGAGAAATCGACTTGATTACAGTGTTTTCTGCAAAGGAAGCTTGAACAATCGGGGGTTTGGGAAAAGCGGTTCTGAGTGGTTTAGTAAAAACCCTTACGCCAGCTAGGACTTTAATTTTAGTAATTAAACTTTCCTTGATGCGATCATAATCCGAAATTGTTCCAGTGATCGGTTTTGGGAAAACATCGATCGCGCCAGCTTGCAAAAGCTCAAAAATGTTTTCGGAGTCGTTTTCTTGCACTGAATTAATAATTACTAAAATCGGTCTGGGATACTTTGCCATTACTTGCTGAGTCAACACCAAACC
>CAYTUO010000020.1:0-21824 GCA_964441015.1 uncultured Pleurocapsa sp. | reverse complement strand
ACTAATATTTTCTGGTTTTCCTTACTTTAATCTATTCAATTGAAAACCGCTATAACTCTCCATCGGGAATCTCTGGATATTCCGTCTGAACTCCAGAAGGCAAGGCTGTTCTAGTAGAAAATAAATGTTGTTGGATATCTAGCAAATCTGCCAAGGGAATGACTGCGATCGCTCCTTCTTGTTCTGAATCGAGATACAATAGTTCGTTCATTGTGCGATCGCCAAACCCGCCAATTAGATGAGGTCGATAATCGTTAATTGCACTAGCTAGCTCTATATTTCCCAGCAAATGTCCGGTATCCAAAAAAATCCGACGGTAGGCGCGGTCTTCATAACGCCATGCCGAGCGATAGAAGATGGCTGTTATCGCGATCGCCAGTTGGGTATTTTCTAGGGTTGGATGCCAAAAACAAGCCGCTTGTAGGTCAGACCAAACCTCGCTCGACCAAAAATGAATTAGGGAATGACTTTGCGGCTGATAGTTATACAATCCAGCGCTCAGCAGGGGAGTTCCACGAGAAATGAGATACACCTCTGCTGGGTACAAACCCCCCGCCGAAGGAGCGGCCCTAAGATACAAGGGCGCACCCATCCCTGGAAGCTTGGCAGTCAAGCCATAACTGCAAAACAGCAATCGTGATAGTCGTTGCCAATTTCGTGCAGTTGGATCGGTTGCAATCTCGATCGCGTCTGACAGATAAGGTTTGAGGTCGATAGTCTGGCCAATTCTATAGTCCTTAAACGGGGATGGCTGATTTTCCCAGTCCAGCGCTCTATTTTTAGAGGCGATTGTTTCTGGATGGTACTTAGTTCGCTCGTGATAATGGGTAGCAATTGATCGTTGCGAGTGAGCCATAGCTTATTTGGATATTTGAGCTTTGCTTTTATCTTGACAAAGCTTGCAGGTTTTCGCTATCAGCTAAACTTCCCTTCTTAACATTTTTGTTACAAATCTTAAGAAAAAATTATAAAGAAATGTTTTCAAGACTACAGTCCCGTATTTTTAAGAAAGGCTGAGTACAAATACTCAAGTTAACAAATTCAGTTGAGATCAAAGGAAGAAGATAATAAGCAACGATAAATATGCGGAAGCTAAGCGCACAAGAGTTATTCGCTCAATATGTCCAAGGGCAACGAAATTTTATCAATGTAGATTTAAGTCAAGCCGATTTATTTGAAGCGAATCTAGAGGAAATCGATCTCGCTTACAGCAATTGCCAAAACGTTTATCTGCCCTATGCTAATTTGACAAACGCCAATCTGCAAGAAGTCGAATTTCAGTCTGCTCAATTAAGCGATGCTCAACTGAGTCAAGCTAATCTCACTAGAGCGAATTTACAGAAGGCGAATCTTTCTAGGGTGAATCTGCGCTATGCCGATTTACGGGAGGCGAATTTGAGCGAAGCGGATTTACAGAGAGCAGATTTATCGTTTGCCGATCTCAGTTATGCTAACTTGAACCAAGCGGATCTGCGCCGAGCTAACTTAGAGAGAGCTAATCTGTACCAAACGCAACTCAAGGGAGCGAATTTATCTGGCGCACAAAATGTTGACTTGACAAATGCTCAGCTAGATGCTAATACAATTAACCCGAACGGATATCGTCAGTGGGAGGGTGAGGAGTAAGGTGTAAGGAAAAGGTCTTTGGCGCGATCGCTTAAGAGAAATGGCGCTGATAAGCAACGTAACGGCAAGCGTAATAGCTTAAAATCGCTTCTACTAAGGCGCGATCGCGATCATTCAAATGAGTAGGATATTCAATCCATAAACCACCGATCTGACTTTGGTTGTAATCAAACTCCTGGGAATCTTGGGAAATTAACTCGGTTTTGATTCCCGCCACTTGTCGAAGATGAGCAGCCACTTCTCGGTAAATGGCTAAAGGCAAACCAGGATAAGTAATCTGCTCTCGTCCTTGTCCGGTAGTTATCTGGGGCACCTTTAAAACCCTCCCTCCTGAGAATCTGGCAAGAGCGCCGTTTTTTCTGGTCGAGGTTGCGACTGAGAAGGCCCTTGAGCAAGTCCATCTCCAACTTCTTTGTACACCTCTTGTCCCAATTCTTCGAGGACAACGACTGGTTTGGGACTTTGATAATTTTCAATTCGCTTGACAAGCACCTGCCCGTTAGAAAGATAATCTCCTACTTGCACGTAACGACTAGCTTTCTCACCAGGGGCTTTAACGATAATCTGAGGCAATCCTCCTATGTCTATCAGTCCAGTGACTGTAACAGCTTTTGCCAATTCTGGTTGAGGCGGAAGCGGAGGTTCAGTAGTAGAGGAAGGCAAACCCGAAGGAGTAGAACCCGAAGGAGAAGGGGGCCCAGAAGGATTAGAGCCTGATGGGGTTTGAGGGGGGAGCGGCTGAATTTTGATTTGCGGTTGTACGGGAACGAAGGCAAAAGGATCTTTGCGTCCTTGGGCAATTTTTTGTCTCCGTTGTTCGGGATTGGTGGATGGAATTAAGCCTGAAACCGATGCTCTATTTTGAGAGGTCTTAGGTTGTTCTTTCTGGGTTTCTGAGGGATTAGGAGCAGGATTCGAGGGAGGCGGAGGAGTTTGAGTGGCTTGCGGTGGCTTGGACGACGAACAACTTCCCAGAAAAAGAGCGATCGCCGCGATCGAGAGAATCGACAAAGATTTTTTCATAGCTGAATTTTCGTACCTTAGCAAAAAAATACTCAATTAAATTTTAAAAAAATAACCAACAGAAAGCTTAGATTTTCCGTTGGCAACATCTATTTAATCACCTCGTAGTCACAAATCATCTTCAAAATTGAATCTGAATTAGGAAAATACCTCTTTACTCATAGTCTTTTTCAGAACTTCCAATCCCTTTTTCACGCGACGAGATACAGTTACTACGCTAATGCCTAGCTGTTCGGCAGCTTCTTTTTGGGTTAAATCGTGCAGAAAGACGAACTCTAGGATGTTTCGCGTCCGCTCTTCTAGCTGCGCTAACGATTGTTGTAGGCGAAGTTGGTCTTCTTGTGCCAACTGAAAACTGCGATAGTGAGGATCGGCAACGATGTCACCTAAGCTAGTTTCGCCATCTTCGTCGTTTCCAACCGAGACATCTAAACTTAAGGGTTCTCGATTTTGTAGCGCCAGCTTGACTTCTAGCCATTCTTTGAGAGCGATTTCCAAAACTTGAGCTATTTCTGAGTCAGTGGGTTGACGATGGAAACGAACCTGAAAATCTTTTTGAACTGCCAAAGCTTGCTGTCCAAGTTCCTGCCAACGTCTGGGAATACGAACGCAATGCCCGCGATCGCGCAAATAATGTTGAATTTCGCCCCGAATGTAGGGAATGGCAAAGGAACTAAAGGCACAACCCTTTTCCATTTCAAATCTTTCAATTGCTCTAATTAAGCCGATGCAGCCAACCTGTAACAAATCCTCATAACTTTCGTTACATTGATTTACCCAATGGTGTGCTTCTTTTCTGACTAATCCAAAGTTGAGTTTGAGAATTTGATTGCGAAGTTCCGTTTTAGCAGATTTTTTATACTCGCGAAACAAGCTTAAGGTTTCTAGCTTGAGATTATCTTTAACAGAGTCTTTAACAGAGATAGACATGGCGCAACTCTATTGAATTTGGCGATCGGCTGCAAAAGGTTGATCTGGGTTGCTCCGATGGGTTAGGGAACATTTTTTTCTCGGAGCAGTCAAAGCTGTTTTTTGTCTTGACAACCTCGACGATCTACAGCTTATTAGTTGCGCCAGCCCAGTCACAACAGCATTTTCACGAGATTAGACTCTCTGGCAAAAATAAAGTTTTCCGTAAAATTACGGGAATCAATTTGAGTCGATTGTCTAAAAAAAAGGGGGATCGCTCCCCCAGATAGATTTTTACTCGATCGCTTAATTTCGAGATTTGTTATTAAGAATCTTTTGACTAAACTTCGGGTTCAACGCGAGCGTAGAAATTTCCGCGAATTTTAATATCTACGGCATCTCTAGCGCCTAAATCAGTATCCGAAGGCTGTATGCTTTCAAAAACGCCAGCAATTTCGCCAGTCGAGCCATCTACCTTGGTAACTTGCAGCGACATCGTACCCTTGCCAGAAGTAGTTTCCTTGACGTTAGCCCGGCTATATTCTTGTACATCCCCGCTAGCAGGAAGAGCGACAGCAGTATCATAGCCCGTGTAGACACCACGACCTTTGGGATCGAGGAAGCCTGCGCCTCGGTAGGAGGGAACCTTGAATGTTCCTTCAAAGTCTACTGAACTGTTAATGGAAGTAAAGCCAGGCTCGGTTTGACCCTCGAAACTTTTAATGGTGTAAAAGAAAGGAAATTGCTCGCCGCCAGGGATCTGTATGGTAATAGGTTGGAAGTCGATGCCCTCCTCTTCTTTGAAGGTCAAAACTCCATTGCTACTGACTGTAATCGTTCCCGTAATTTGCTCTAGACTGGTGGTATCTCTGGTCAAGAGTTTGCCAGGAATAAATTCGGCTTCTTGACGCTTAGATTTGGGTTCTTCCTTCACAAAATATTCCTGTGGCTCTAAGCACATATCGGAAACAAGATAGGTCTTGTTCGGTTCTAGGGCGATCGTGCCACGGGTAAATTCTGAGATTTGTGGACATTGGTTAGCCAGTCCAGTTCCTATAATTTCGTCGTAAGTTAGTTGCTCCCTGTCAGTTACAGCGGCCGGGCCTTGGCTACAAGCCGTTAGTATCCCCAAACATAGTGCCAGAAAGGCAACAATTAAGGCGCGATATCTCATTTTCAACCTCGCTTTGTCAATCTCTAATCTGAAAATCTTGTCCCTCTAGGCAGTCTTAATAGCAAAGTTATTAATCGCATTTTGGACAAGTTAGGCTAGTTGCACCGCAATCTAATGTAGCAAATTTAGACCCCTCAAATCTCGAAAGCTAGAGGATTGTTTGGGCACATCGATTATGATGGGAGCGATCGTTATCAACTCAGATAGATGAACATGGATCGAGATTGGGATAAGATTCAGCTAGAGAAATCTTTACAAGAGATTTCAACGATTGTCTCGACTGTAGCCAAACAGTGCGAGGGAGATAGTCATTGCTTGTTGGCTTTGCTGCGGATGCTAGAGAGCGTACATCGAGAAATTCGAGAAGAATTGTTCGAGCCATCCTTACCCAATACTCGTAATGCCCTTGCCAAGTTGCTCAGAGAAATTGAGGAAACCGGAGGCTGGCCGTACATCGAGCGGATGAGGTTACAAGCTTTTCTCAAGCAGTTAGCTGCTGAGGAGAATGCGGAGACTGGCGAACAACTAGAATTAGATTGAAAATTTGGATCAGTTCCCAAAGAGAACTCAAACCGCTAATCTGAGATAAAGACTAAGAGTTTGTGATCGCGTTTTATGCCCTTCACCGTTAACCCGATTAAATTTGGTACAGATGGCTGGCGAGGTGTCATTGCCGCCGATTTTACGTTTGAGCGGGTGTCAAGGTTGGCTCCCCTAGCCGCTCAGATTTTAGCCGATAATTACGGAACAGCAACTGGCGATCGCCGCGTTATTGTGGGTTACGATCGCCGATTTATGGCAGAAGATTTTGCTCAAGTAGCAGCCGAAGCTATCCAAGAGGCAGGATTTGATGTCTTGCTGTCCCAATCTTATGCGCCAACCCCTGCTTTCAGTTGGGCCGCGAAGGCGCTAAATGCCTTGGGTGCAATCGTCCTGACTGCCAGTCACAATCCCGCGAAATATTTGGGATTAAAAGTTAAAGGGGCTTTCGGCGGATCGGTATCGCCAGAAGTAACGCAGCAGATCGAAGCCCGCTTGTCGGCACCTGAGATTGATAGTTCTCAAAGGGGCAGCTTAACCCTCTTCGATCCCTGGCCGAGTTATTGTGAGGGATTACGCGCTAAAGTCAACATTGGGGCGATTAAAGCGGCGATCGCCACTGGAACACTCAAAGTTTTTGCCGACGTGATGCACGGGGCAGCCGCCGGAGGATTGGCTCGATTGTTGGATGGTTCCGTTGAGGAAATAAATGGCGATCGCGATCCCCTCTTTGAAGGCGGTGCGCCAGAACCTTTACCTCGCTATCTTTCTAAGCTATTTGCCGCGATTCAAACCGATGCCCGTCAAGGAAGAAACCGTCTTAGAGTTGGGCTGGTGTTTGATGGCGATAGCGATCGCATTGCCGCAGTTGATGGACAAGGTAACTTCCTCAGTTCTCAGGTTTTGATTCCCGTTCTGATCGAACATTTAGCCAATCGTAAGGGAATGAGGGGGGAAATTGTCAAAACGGTGAGTGGTTCGGATCTGATTCCTCGTCTAGCTCAAGCTTACAATCTGCCTATCTTTGAGACGGCGATCGGGTATAAATACATTGCTGATCGGATGTTAGTTGCCCAAGTTTTAATCGGCGGAGAAGAATCGGGTGGAATTGGCTACGGAACGCACATTCCCGAACGAGATGCCCTCCTATCAGCCCTCTATGTTCTGGAGGCGATCGTTGAATCTGGGCAGGATTTAAGCGCCCTATACGCCCAACTACAGGAAAAAACGGGTTTTACCTCTGCCTACGATCGCCTCGATCTTCCTTTAGCGAGTATGGCAGTGCGAGACAAATTGCTCCAACGTCTCGAAAATGAACCTCTCAAAGAAGTTGCAGGCCAAGCGGTAGTCGATTGTCTGGCAGTGGACGGCTACAAATTCCGTTTAGCCGATAACAGTTGGTTACTCATCCGTTTTAGCGGAACCGAACCCGTCTTGCGCCTGTATTGTGAAGCCCTAACTTTAACCCAGGTTCATCAAACCTTGAATTGGGCAAAAGATTGGGCAAACGCCGCTTGAGTCATTTGTAGAAGTGAGTTGTCTTGCGGTAAGCCTGAACCCTTGCTTTTCGACAGATCGGATTCCCAGAGCGAGATCAGATCGAAGCTGACTTTTTTCATCGACTCGTCTTTTAAACGGCTTGCGCCAGAGAGCGAAAAGGCTTCTGCACCCGTTGATAGACCGCCGATCGCAGGAGTTGTAGCAATCGTTGCTGAGGCAAAGGTTCTCCAGAAAAGTTTCATCGTTTCTTGATAGATAAAAATGAGGTGAATTAAGGCTTAACCGCCGCGATCGCACTCTCTTCTGCTTGGCTGCCCAAGATAAATTCCCCTACCGATGTCTCCGCGTAGTACTCCAAACCCGCCGCAGTCCGATCGCGCGCCATGTTTGCATTAATTCTGGGTTTCTCAAAAAAGGGCGTTGCTGAATTAAGATATGAAACCTTTTTTACTTTTGATAGTTAAATGAAATTTGAGGAAAGGCTAACACATATTTTTACTGTTGTCAAGTTTACAATTGGGAGGATTTTATCTCAAAAATAAAGTCAGGATTTGTTGACATTATTGGCAAAAATTTGGCATCGATCGCACTCTTATTCTTCTTCCTCATTACCAGCAAGAAAATCTACCCGAATATTTCTTGCTTTTTTAACTTTTTCTTAACCTAAGAATGAAAGTTTAATAGATAGAATAAGCTGGAACTAAAAGATTTTTCTTGCAAGCAGACGAACACTTGCTCTTTCGCCTAAATACTCGCAAATTTATTGTTCCATTCCTCCTTTCTCGGCTTTTACTCAGATGAGGTCGTTAAAATAACGGCAAAACCTTCGTATGTAACATCATTTTTCTCCTAACATCAGGAGATGAAGTCCCCCACCGAGAAGGAGAATCTTACAACCTCATCCAGGACTTCTTAAGCCAAGATTGGCAAGTATAGAGGTGTATTCCTCGATTTTGATAAAGATTCATTTTGAGTTAGATGATCAAACCCATGCTTGGTGAGGGATTGATGACCAGTGAAGGAGAGTCGTGGTTCGAGCAACGCCACTTAATCCAACCAGCCTTTCATCGAGAACGCATCGATGCATTCAGCAGTGCGATCGCCCAGACAACCCAGGCCAGGTTGGAGGGGTGGAAATCGGTTGCCGATCGCCAATTACAGGAGCAAATCTTCACCCTGCTGATGGCCGGACACGAAACCACTGCCAAAGCCTTGACCTGGACGCTATATCTACTCGATCGCTATCCTAGCGTTGCCAAACAGCTTCAGGAAGAGTTAGCGGCAGTCTTGGAAGGACATCTGCCTACCTTGGTGGATCTGCCTAACCTGCCCTATACCTACTTACCCTTTAGTGGCGGCCCAAGGCAGTGCATTGGTCATACTTTGGCAAGGGTAGAAACCCACTTAGTTCTGGCGACTCTAGCGCAACAGTACCAACTCCGCCTCGTCCCTAACCATCCCGTCGAGCCTGAAGCTTTGGTGACCCTGCGATCGCGCTTAGGTATGCCAATGACGGTATACTCCCGTGCCAGTCGCTTAGAAACTTAGGAGAGAATTTAGGATGGCTCTGTCTGATTCGTATCGTGTCAACCCTAAATATCGTGGCTGGGAGACTGAATGCGATCGCCTGCACGACCAAGTTCTCCTCAGTTGGAAGCAAGAAGCTCGTCTTCTAACTTGGTTGGGGTTGCACGATGGCCTGTCCGTACTTGAGTTGGGAAGCGGGCCGGGGTTTGTCACTGGCAAGCTTTTATCCCTGCTGCCAAACAGCCCCATTACCACTGTAGAAATCGATCCTCAGATGTCTAAAAGGGCACAAGCGGCTCGCGGGGGGAATCAGTTCATTGGACGACGCTTATGGCAGATTCTCCAAGCTTCAGGCTATATAAACCTCCGGCTTGAAGCGTTTGTCTACCACAGCGATGCGCTTGGAATTGAAGCGTTTCTCTCCCAGATGAATCCAGATCGCTTACTACCAGCAGTTTTGGAAGGTTCGCTTTCCCCAGAAGAATTTACTAAGGCTCATCGTGCCTACCAACATTTCCTGACATCATCGAATGCCTACATTCTCATGCTTGGGCTGATCGCTTGCGGTGAAAAACCCAAGAATTAGATCGCCCGCGACAATCACTTAAAACTCTATTTTCTCTAGAATTAGGTTGATATCTTATGGCAAACAAGAAACTTGCGATCGCCTGCCAAGGTGGTGGAAGCCATACAGCTTTTACGGCTGGGGTTTTGAAAAAATTCCTTGCTGAAGGCGTACACAAACAATACGACATTATGGGGATAAGCGGTACCTCTGGAGGCGCTATTTGCGCTATTACGGCGTGGTATGGCTTGTTACAGCTAGCGAAGGGATCTCAGGAGCCGCCCTACAAGTGGCTAGTTGACTTCTGGAAAGATAATTCAGCGAATTTATTTTGGGAGCAGTGCCTCAATAGCTGGATTATTCAGTCCGCTCGGATGCAAGATTCTGGGATGATGCCCACCTATACCCCCAATCCTTATGCTTCAGAATGGATGCTCAATATGTTGGAGTCTATGGCTCCCAGAAAAGAGTATTTAGACTTCAAGAGCCTCCTAGAAAAGCACATTAATTTTCAGGAAATCGAAAGGCTACTAGAGCCATCAAGTCCTCAATTGCTTCTCGGTGCTGTCGATATTCTTTCGGGTGAATTCAAAGCATTTGACTCGCGCAAACCAGGAGAAATTAGTGTTGAAGCAGTCATGGCTTCAGCAGCGATTCCTACTATCTTCAAAGCAGTAGAAATTGGCAAGGGTGCTTATTGGGATGGCTTGTTCTCCGAGAATCCCCCTGTCAGCGAGTTTTTCGATGAAGATGTCAATAATCGACCTGATGAAATCTGGATAATACAGATCAATCCTAAAAGCATCAAAAATATACCCAAGGCAGCACGAGACATCTTAGATCGAAGAAATGAATTGGCTGGCAATCTTTCCCTCTATCAGGAAGTAGATTTCATTGAACTGATCAACAAGTGGATAGAAGAAGGATTTTTTAAGGAGGAAAAGGTGTGGCAGATCAAACCTGTTAAAATTCGCTGGATTGAGATGAGCGAAGAGGTGTCAGACTCTTTAGACTATGCCTCCAAGTTAGAGCGAGGTGCATGGTTTATTGAAAAGCTAATGGCTGACGGGGAAAGACAAGCTGATAAGTTCTTGATGAGTTTGTATGGAGTGGGGGTCAGTTAATCTGGCGTATGAGGAGTGTGGGACAGTTACCAGTGTACCTGAGTTCAGGAGTTCAGGAGTTCAGGAGTTCAGGAGTTCAGTAGTAAATATTCTCCATTCTTCCTTGTCTCCCGATTGTAGATTTTGGATGAAAGGATTGATCCAGTCACCAATCACTGATAACTGATAACTGATAACTGATGACTGATAACTGATAACTGATAACTGATGAGTCACCAATCACCAATCACCAATCACCAATCACCAATCACCAATCACCAATCACCAATCACAAGTAGCGAATATAGGTACAAAAATAGCGTAAAATTGTGCTTCATCTGGTACAATCGCTCACTCATTCCCCATGTATTGCGACTATCTGTTACAAATCCTGACTGCCCGCGTATACGATGTGGCAGAAGAAACGCCTCTGGAGTATGCTCCGAATCTGTCCGCACGACTCAACAATCGACTGCTGCTCAAGCGAGAGGATATGCAGTCAGTCTTTTCCTTTAAATTACGGGGAGCTTACAACAAAATGGCGCAACTGCCGCCGGATGTACTAGCACAAGGTGCGATCACGGCATCGGCGGGAAACCATGCCCAGGGGGTTGCTTTGGCTGCGAGTCGGCTAGGAACACGAGCTATTATCGTGATGCCAGTGACCACGCCCCAAGTAAAAGTAGACGCGGTGCGATCGCGCGGAGCAGAGGTCGTCTTGCATGGGAATACTTATGACGATGCCTATGCCTATGCCCGTCAACTAGAAGCGGAAAAAGGCTTGACGTTTATTCATCCTTTTGACGATCCCTATGTGATAGCGGGACAGGGAACGATTGGAATGGAAATTCTGCGGCAATACCAGAAACCCATTCAGGCGATTTTTGTGGCGATTGGAGGAGGCGGGTTGATTGCCGGAATTGCTGCCTACGTCAAACGATTACGCCCCGAAATCAAGATAATTGGCGTTGAACCCGTGGATGCCAATGCCATGTATCAATCGCTCAAAGCTGGGCATCGGGTTCGCTTGTCTCAGGTGGGTTTATTTGCCGATGGGGTGGCAGTGCGAGAAGTCGGCGAAGAAACCTTCCGGTTGTGCCAGCAGTACGTCGATGAGATTGTTTTGGTCGATACTGACGATATCTGTGCGGCGATCAAAGATGTATTTGAGGATACGCGATCAATTCTCGAACCCGCAGGGGCACTAGCGATCGCTGCTGCCAAAGCTTATGTGGAACGAGAACAGATCCAAGAACAAACCTTGATTGCCGTCGCTTGTGGAGCTAACATGAACTTCGATCGCCTCCGCTTTGTGGCAGAACGGGCAGAGTTGGGCGAACGTCGCGAAGCTATCTTTGCTGTCACAATTCCCGAAGAACGAGGCAGTCTGCGAAAGTTTTGCGAATGTATTGGCAAACGCAATCTGACTGAGTTTAACTATCGCATTGCCGATGACCGAGAGGCCCATATTTTTGTGGGGGTGCAAATTGCCAACCGAGCCGATGCGGTGAAAATCGCCGAAACTTTTGAAGAAAACGGATTTAAAACCTTAGATTTAACCGATGACGAACTGACCAAATTGCATCTGCGGCACATGGTAGGGGGGCACTCCTCTCTGGCACACAACGAGCTACTCTACCGTTTTGAATTTCCCGAACGACCAGGTGCTTTGATGAAGTTTGTCGGTTCTTTGAGTCCTAACTGGAATATTAGCCTCTTCCATTACCGTAATAATGGGGCTGATTATGGGCGAATTGTCGTCGGAATGCAAGTCCCTCCGCACGAGATGGAGGAATGGCAAGCATTTCTTAAGACGCTCGGCTATCGTTACTGGGATGAGAGTCAGAGTCTAGCTTATAAGTTGTTTTTGGGATAGTGCGATCGGTGATTGGTGATTAGTGATTGGTGATCGGTGATTGGGAAATTCTTTGTTTGCTTTCCCTACCCCTCCGCTCCCCTGCTCCCTTGTCCCCTTGTCCTCTTTTTTGAGACCAATTGGTCTCTTTTTCTATTTGAGCTTGAGATCTCCTTACTCTACCCGTTCCATCTTCCCTCTGCCCTCTGACTTTTTCTAATAATCAAGACCAATCGCTATTATCCAATTTTGCCACTGACATAATCTTTAGTTTGCTTGTGAGAAGGCTGAGAGAACATTGTTGAGGTCTGGTTAAATTCCAACAGTTCTCCTAAATACATAAATGCCGTGTAATCAGATAATCTTGCTGCCTGCTGCATACTGTGAGTTACGATCAAAATTGTTACTCGTTTTTTCAGGTCGCTCATCAATTCTTCAATACTGGCAGTAGCGATCGGGTCTAACGCTGAGGTTGGTTCGTCGAAAAGTACAATTTCGGGATCGGTCACTAAGGCGCGGGCGATACACAAACGCTGCTGCTGACCTCCAGAAAGATTATAGGCCGACTCGTGCAAACGATCTTTAACTTCATCCCATAAAGCGGCTCCTTTGAGCGCCTCTTCAACTTTTTCATCGATTAGCGTGCGCTTTGTTTCACCGCGAACTCGCAAACCATAGGCAACATTTTCATAAACTGACTTGGGAAAGGGATTGGGCTTTTGAAACACCATACTCACCCGCATTCGTACTTCTATTGGGTCAACCTGACGACTGAGAATATTGGTTGAATCCATCAAGATTTCCCCTTCGTAGCGATTGTTGGGGTAGAGGTCGTGCATACGATTGAAACACCGCAATAAAGTTGTTTTCCCGCATCCAGACGGCCCGATGAGTGCTGTTACTCGCTTTTCGGGTACGGTCAAGTTAATGTTTTTCAGCGCGTGAAACGAACCGTAGTAAAAATCGAGGTTGATGACTTCAGCTTTTGGGCCCATCGCAACTGAATCGGATACTTTTTTGAGATTGTCTTCTACCATTTGATACCTTTACGAAAGCGATAGCGAATATAAATAGCCAAACCATTCATCGCAAGCGTCATGAGGATCAGTACCGTTCCTGCTGCTGCGGCGTTTTTTTGAAACTCGGCATCGGGGCGAGATACCCAGTTAAACATCTGAATGGGCATGACGGTAAACGGTGCTTGTAACCAAGTAAAAGAAAGATAGGGCAATTCATCCTTAAAAGGAGAATCAGGCAGAAAGGCAATGAAGGTCAGGGCACCGATGGTGATTACAGGAGCAGTTTCTCCAATTGCCCGCGATAACCCAATAATTACGCCTGTCAGAATACTGCCGAAAGAGTAGGGCAAAATGTGATCCCAGATCGTCTGCCATTTACTAGCTCCCACTGCGTAGGACGCTTCCCGCAAACTATTGGGAATGGCGCGAATTGCCTCGCGGGTTGTTACGATGACTACTGGAAGAATCAACAGTGCTAGGGTTAATCCTGCTGCAAGGATACTTTCTCCCAGGTTAAATTGATAGACGAACAAACCGAGTGCTAACAAGCCATAAACAATCGAGGGAACGCCTGCCAGATTGGTAACGTTAATCTCAATGAGAGCCGCCAGCCAGTTTTTTCGAGCATACTCTTCTAAATAAATCCCTGCGGCTATGCCTAGAGGAATGGCTGCTAAGGCAGTTACTAACATGACCAAACTCGTTCCTACCCACGCGGAGAGAATGCCTGCGTTTTCGGGACGGCGACTGGGAAAGGAGGTAAAAAATTGTGGCATTAGGCGCGACGAACCATCGATCGCCATTTGAATGACGAGGATCGACAGAATAAAAACTGCTACCAGAATGATTAACAAGCCAACAATGCCAAAAGCAGAGTTAATTAACTGTCTGCGATTGATATTGGCTCGTATTTCCTTGATATTTTCCTTGGACATCTCTATGTGATTGGTGATTGGTGAGAAGGTGACTGGTGATTGGGAATTAGTTCACTGATAACTGATAACTGATAACTGATAACTGATAACTGTCTTCCCACACTCCCAATTCCCCATTCCCAATGACTAATAGATTTCCCGATAACGCTTGGAGAGAAAATAGCCTATGATGTTGAGGACTAGGGTAATCAGCACCAGCGTCAAGCCTGCTGCAAAAATGGTCTGATATTCGAGGCTACCATGTGGCAAATCACCCAGACTTACTTGTACGATATAAGCCGTAATCGTAGCTGCTTGAGCGAAGGGGTTCCAAGTGAGATTAGGCTGTAAACCCGCCGCGATCGCAACAATCATGGTTTCGCCAACAGCACGAGAAATTCCTAAAATGTAAGCGGCACTGATACCAGATATGGCAGACGGAAAGACAACTCGGATGGCAGTTTGCAATCGGGTTGCTCCCATCGCATAGGAACCTTCTCGCAACGCTACGGGAACTGCTCGCATGGCATCTTCGCTAATCGAACTAATCAAGGGAACAATCATTAAACCCATGACTAGCCCCGCACTCAACATATTAAACCCAGGCAAATCGGGAAAAATCTTTTGCAATAGCGGCGTGACGAACAGAAGGGCAAAATATCCGTAAACAACGGTAGGAATCGCCGCCAGCAACTCTAAACAAGGTTTGATCGTTTCTCGCAAGCGCAGAGGTGCAAATTCGCTCAAGTAGATTGCCGCAATTGTCCCAAGCGGGATGGCAACCAACATAGCCACTGTTGAAGTCACTAGAGTCCCCGATAGCAGGGTCACAATGCCATAGTGAGGGTCAGCAAATAAGGGTGTCCATTGAGTATCGGTGAGAAATTCAATCGGGGGAACTTTCTCAAAGAAGGCAACAGATTCACTAATTAGAATGTAAAGAATGGCGATTGTAGTAGCAACTGCGGAAAATGCGGCTAAAAACAAAACAATCTCGATCGCGCCTTCCCGCAATTCCCGTCTTAATTTTTTAGACGACCACTTAGTCTTAGCTCGTTGTAGCGATCTTTGAGTCATTCGATTTTAGATTGTCGAGAAAGTAAACTGGGAGGAAATTAAGGACGGAAAAATCATTCCTCCGTCCCTCGTCCTAAGCTTTTGGTTCTCAGGAAACGACTATCTTGCTTCGAGTCTCAGAATTTCTTCGATTCTGACTCCAATTGTCTGCCGTCCCACAAAGACGCTACCCATCTTGTTGCCTTTAAAGTTGTTCATGGCCAACTGATAGGCTTGTGACGGTAAGGCCACGTAGCCAACTTCCTTGGACAATTTTGCCGCATTGTTGAGGTAATACTCGACAAACTGTTTTACTTCAGGGCGTTGAACAGCTTTGGAGCTAACATAAATAAACAAAGGTCTAGATAGGGGCTGGTAGGTGCCATTCTGTACGGTTGTAGGAGAAGGCATCACTGCTCCCTTTCCTCCATCGATCGCAACGGCTTTCAATTTGTCTTTATTTTCTTCGTAGTAGGCGAAACCAAAGTAGCCTATGGCATTTTTATCGCGGGAAACCCCTTGCACGAGAACGTTGTCATCCTCGCTGGGTAAATAGTCAGTGCGGCTTTTCTTCGCCTCGCCAACAATCGCTTCTGTGAAATAGTCAAAGGTACCGGAATCTGCGCCTGGCCCAAACAATTTGAGTGGAGCATTGGGCCAACCCGAACGAACTTGGCTCCAATTGGCGATTTTTCCTTGAGCAGCAGGCTCCCACATCTTCTTGAGTTCGGCCACCGTCATGCTGCTTGCCCAGGTATTTTGTTTGTTGACCACAACGGTTAGCGCATCATAAGCTATGGGCAGTTCGATATAGTTAATCCCAGCCGCTTTACATTTCTGCTGTTCTTCGGGCTTGATTGGTCGGGAAGCATTGGAAATATCCGTCTCTCCAGCACAAAACTTTTTGAATCCGCCACCCGTTCCAGATAAGCCAACAGTTACCTGTACGGCACCTCGTCTAGCATTTTGAAAATCTTCGGCAACGGCTTCGGTAATGGGATAGACGGTGCTGGAACCATCAATTTTAACTGTTGCCCGATTTTGAGACATAACCGCAGGTACTGCCACGGCTACTGTAGCAGCCACGACTGCCAAGGTACTCGCCATTCCTGTGCGATTGAACTTAAAATTTATGCCTTTTGTAACCATGATTTTTTGTCCGGTTATCTTTAATTTTTCAAGTTAAATATTATCCGATTTTCTTTTTCATTTTATTTAAAAATTTCTGATTTTCTCAATTAATTTAAATTCGATTTTGCTAGGTTATTATTTATATAATATTAAGCTTAAGAATAGTTTAAAAATAATTTAAGCTTAGTTTAATTAATAATCTTTTAACTAGATCTTTATCTTTCTATACTAAAAGCGCTCAAAAAACTAGTAAGCAAGACTTAGAGCTAGGAAAACACTGATTTACTAGAGCAAAATTAATGTTAAGAAATGAAACAAAATTTTTAAAAAAATAACAGCGATCGCGCTCTTGTAAGGCAGAGCAATTTTGAATCAACAATAGGTTTTAATGACCTCTAAATTAAGTTTAACTATCTCTTCTCTCATTTTGTCTAATTTAGATTTTTAAATAATTAACAATAGACTATTTCTAATCGCTCTTGAGCAGCAAGAGTTCGATTGCATAATTTGCACTCAAAGCGGCGATCGCGATCGGCTAAGTCTCGTGTCGTGCCTTGGTTAGCTCGCATCGCCTATTTTCTCTTCCGTTATCTCATCGTTCCGTTTTATTTTGGTAAGATTGAAGTACGCGGACAGAAGTATTTGCCCAAGGAAGGCCCTGTTATCCTTGCTCCTACTCATCGCTCTCGCTGGGATGCAATCATAATTCCTTATGCCGCAGGTCGAGATATTATCGGGCGGGATCTGCGATTCATGGTTTGGGCCGATGAAATGAAAGGATTGCAAGGCTGGTTTATCCGTCGCCTCGGTGGTTTCCCTATTAACCCAAGGCAACCTGAAATCTCCAGCCTGCGTCACGGCATAAAATTACTGGAGGAGGGAGAAGTATTAGTTATCTTTCCCGAAGGCAATATTTTTCGGACAGAGGAAGTTCAACCCCTCGAACCCGGACTAACGCGCCTAGCACTACAGGCCCAATCCAATCAAGCGAGTTTGGACATCCAAGTTGTGCCTATTAGTATTTATTACAGCCAGCCAATCCCTCATTGGGGCTGCATGCAAGTATCAGATTACTGCAAAAAACCTGCCAAACAATGCGCGGCACAACTGAAGACCGATCTAGCAATGGCTCTCCAAGAGCTTCATGAGGGCAGGGTGCCAGATACCGATTCGTGATTTCGAGAGATCGAGTATTAGTTACTTAAAGTCAATTATGGTTAACACGCCTTCTCCTTTCAGTTCAATTGAAGGGAGCGATCAAATCAGTGCTTTTGCCCAACTGTTCCGACTCCCAGTCAGTCTCGTTGCTGGTTTGGCTGGTGCGACTACAAGTTATGCGCTCAATTCAACGCTTCCCCTCCAGCAATACTTACTAACGGCAAGTGTTTTAGTCTGTATGACCTCTGCCGCTTGTGCCATTAATGACTATTGGGATATAGATAAAGACCGAATCAATCATCCCAGTAGACCGCTTCCTTCAGGTCGCCTTTCGCTGGAGCAAGTCTGGTGGGCGGCTGTTGTTCTATTTGTCTGTGCTTTGATAGCTGCTATTCCTCTGGGACTTTATGCCTTCATCCTGGTTGCTGTCAGTAGTGTTTTGCTATGGCATTATTCTCATCTACTCAAATACAGCGGCCTTCTTGGAAATGCGATCGTTGCAACTATCATTGCCTTTTTAATTCTTCTGGGTAGTTTGGTCGCTGGAAAGCCCTTGGCGATGCTTTACCCACTGGGGTTTCTCTTTTGCTATGCTCTAGCGAGGGAACTGATTTGGGACGTACATGATGCAGAAGGCGATCTCTGTCAAGGGATTGTCACGGTTGCCAATCGATGGGGAGAGCGAACAGCTTTTTTAATTACTTGGGGATTAATTGGTGTGTTAATTGCATCAATCCCCATCGCTCTTGTTTTATTGCCGATGGCACATCCCCTTTTGTTTGCTATCTTTTCCTCTATTATGCTGCTGAGCTTTGGAATTCCGTTATTCCTTTATCAAAAGCAACCGAGTGAGAGCAATTGTGAAAGACTCGTTTTCTGGGAACGCATCGGTATGCTGTTGGGAGTAATCGGATTGTTAGGGACTGCTCCACCGCTTTAACTCAGTTATCAGTATCAGGAGTCGTAGAGACGTTGCAGTGCAACGTCTGTACAGTAGAGACGTTGCAGTGCAACGTCTCTACAGGAGTTCAGGAGTAAATATTCTCCATTCTCCCTTGTCCTCCTTGTCCCCCTTGTCTCGTTTGTCCCCCTCTCGTCCCACACTTCCTACACTCCCCAATCACCTTCTCACCTTCTCACCGATCGCCGATCGCTTGTAATTGTAAGACCGATCGCTTGGCAGCAAGAACTTTTACTTTACCTTGTTCGTCAAGATCGGCGATCGCAACGTCCCTATCTTTTACCTCACCAGAGAGAATAGCCTCAGCTAAACTATCCTCTAGTAGTCTCATGATGGCACGGCGCAACGGTCTAGCACCATAGCTGGGATCGTATCCTTCCTTGACAACCAGCGCTTTGAATGCTTCGCTGACTTCTAGCTTGATGTTCCGTTGTTCTTTCAACTGAGTTGCGACTTCCTTAAGAAGAATATCGGCAATTTGTTCTACCTCAGTTTTCGTCAGTTGACGGAAGACAATGATATCGTCGAGACGGTTGAGGAATTCGGGACGGAAATATTGCTTGAGTTCTTCGTTAACTAAGCTACGTATGCGATTGTATTGCGCTTCCAAGTGATCTTCGGCCACCTCGAACCCAAATCCGCTTCCTCCCTTTTCAATGACCTTAGATCCGATATTTGAGGTCATGATGACTAGAGTATTTTTGAAGTCTACCGTGCGACCTTTCGCATCCGTCAGACGACCGTCATCTAACAGTTGCAACAGTAAGTTAAAGACATCGGGATGCGCTTTTTCGACTTCATCAAAGAGGATTACCGTATAAGGTTGACGGCGTACTGCTTCGGTAAGTTGTCCTCCTTCGTCATAACCGATGTATCCTGGCGGCGAACCAATCAACTTGGAAATGGTATGAGATTCCATAAATTCCGACATATCCAGTCGAATCATGACATCGGGAGAACCAAATAGATAGGTTGCCAATGCTTTTGCTAATTCGGTTTTCCCAACTCCGGTAGGGCCTGCAAAAATAAAACTCGCGATCGGTCGGTTCGGATCTTTCAAGCCCACTCTAGCACGACGAATAGCGCGAGAAACTGCTTTGATCGCTTGTTCTTGTCCGATGAGACGTTCGTGCAATCTTGCCTCTAGACGCAACAATGACTCAGATTCCGATTCGTTGAGCTTATTAACCGGGATTCCCGTCCAAGAAGCCACAATTTGAGCGATTTCTTCTTCATCCACCACAGGAACGAGCGATTGAGGATTGATGATAGGTGATGGGTGACTGGTGACTGGTGACTGGTGATTGGTGATTGGGAAATTCTTCCCCTGCTCCCTCTGCTCCTCTGCTCCTCTGCTCCCTTGTCTCCCTTGTCTTCCCACACTCCCTTTGCTCTCCCTGCTCCCTTGCTGCATCGAATGTCTTAAGTGTACGCGAGAACCGGCTTCGTCGATGAGGTCGATCGCTTTATCGGGAAGGAAACGGTCAGAAATATAGCGATCTGCGAGTTGAGCAGCAGCTTCTATGGCGCGATCGCAGAATTTAACTTTGTGATAGTCTTCGTAGTTTTTCCGTAGTCCTTGTAAAATTTCAATCGTTTCTTCGACAGAAGGTTCACCTACCCTGATAGGTTGGAAACGGCGTTCTAAAGCGGAATCGGACTCGATGTACTGGCGATATTCATCCAGGGTGGTCGTTCCCAAACATTGTAATTCTCCTCTGGCGAGAGCGGGTTTGAGCAGGTTCGCTGCATCCATCGCGCCACCCATTGCACCAGCACCCACAAGGTTATGAATTTCGTCAATGACCAGGATAATATTACCTGCTTGGCGAACTTCTTCGACAATGGTTTTGAGACGTTCTTCAAATTCGCCACGGAATCGGGTTCCTGCCAGTAATAATCCCAGATCGAGACTAATAACCTCTTTATCTTTGAGAATTTCGGGAACGTCTTCGTTAACGATGCGTTGGGCCAGTCCTTCTGCGATCGCAGTTTTCCCTACTCCTGGCTCTCCTACCAAAACGGGATTATTCTTAGTACGGCGACCTAAAATTTGAATGGTGCGTTCGACTTCTTTGGTTCGTCCGACAACCGGATCGAGTTTTCCTTCGCGGGCCAGTTTGGTCAGATTGGTGCCAAACTCTTCAAGAGTCGCTTTTCGTTTCGATTCGCCGCCAAATCTCAAGGATTCTTCTGACGATCTCGCTGTTGCAGCAATTTTTTCTCCGGCTTTTTTAATCAGTTCTGTCCGCAGTTGAGCAAGGTCAACGTCTTGTTGAATCAGAACTTTGGCTGCTACTGTTTCTGGAGAGGCAGCGATCGCGAGTAAAATATGTTCTGGTGCGATGTGGCGATCGCCCAACTGACGAGATTCCTGAAGCGACTGCTCAAAAAGGCCCTTGACTGTTGGTGTAAACGGGATATTCGCGGGACTATATCCTGGGCCCCTACCCGCCATCTCTTCAACAAGATGTCGCGTTTCTTGAAGGGTAACACCCAGATCCTTCAGTACCGTCGCCGCGATCGCAGTTCTTTCGCCAATCAGTCCCAGGAGGAGATACTCGCTTCCTACCAAGTTGTGTCCAGCACGACGCGCTTCTTCCTGAGCGAAGATGACGGCTTTAATAGCTTTTTCGTTGAAGTACTCAAACATAATCTGAGGATTCCGGGTTCTTAAAATTTCTTCATCTTTCCTCACTTTATCTTTCTAGCTAGTACAAGCGCAGTGGGAAAACCCGTAATCTCCAGGTGGGTTTTTTCAGTTATCCGTTATTGGTCAACTGTAGCAATCTTTTCGAGTTCGGAAACCCGTACTTAAATAGGAGTTGCCATGACCTCCCCCGTTTCGTTAAATTAGCACTCGGAAGGTGAGAGTGCTAACATTTCAATCTAGCACTACCCAATGTTAACTACTTAGGAGGATTTTCAATGGCAGCTATTAGTATTAGCGTCTCGACAGTCAAACCTTTAGGCGATCGCGTTTTTGTCAAAGTTAGCCCAAGTGAAGAAAAAACGGCTGGCGGTATTCTCCTCCCCGACACGGCAAAAGAGAAACCCCAAATCGGTGAAGTTGTTGCCGTTGGTGCTGGCAAACGCAATGACGATGGGAGTCGCTCCGAACCAGAAGTTAAAGCGGGAGACAAAGTTCTTTACTCCAAATATGCAGGCACCGATGTCAAACTCGGCGGCGAAGACTACGTTTTGCTATCCGAGAAAGATATCTTAGCAATTGTTGCTTAATTGTTACTAAATTTTAAGACTTACTAACCACTCAATTTACGAAATCTATTCGCAAGAGGCATAACTATGGCTAAATCAATCATCTACAACGACGAAGCTCGTCGCGCACTAGAGCGAGGAATCGATATTCTAGCTGAAGCGGTTGCCGTTACTCTAGGGCCCAAGGGACGCAACGTTGTACTAGAAAAGAAATTCGGCGCTCCTCAAATCGTCAACGACGGGATCACCATTGCCAAAGAAATCGAATTAGAAGACCACATTGAAAATACTGGCGTTTCCCTGATTCGCCAAGCTGCCTCCAAAACTAACGACGTGGCAGGAGACGGAACCACGACTGCTACTGTACTCGCTCACGCGATCGTTAAAGAAGGCTTGCGTAACGTTGCTGCTGGTGCTAACCCCATCGCGATCAAACGCGGCATTGACAAAGCCACTGAATTTCTTGTAGAAAAGATTGCCGAACACGCTAAAGCAGTAGAAGATTCCAAAGCTATTGCTCAAGTAGGTTCTATCTCTGCTGGCA
>CAYTUO010000019.1:2365-22038 GCA_964441015.1 uncultured Pleurocapsa sp. | reverse complement strand
TGCAAACAAGCTGCTGCCGCGTGCAAGGTGCAGTACTTCTTAGCGATTTCAAACAATTCGGGAGATTGATCGTGACCGAATTCAAATTTTGAGTTAGCTATCTGTTCGTCATGAGCGTTCAATTCCTCCAAGACTAAATTGCCCAGATCGATTAGCTTATTTAACACCTCTGGATCAATATCCGATTCTCCCTTCAACCCTTCCAATTGTTGCAGCGCAATTTCTAATCCCTGCAACGGGTCATCCATTCCGCGACCAAAAAGCTCTAATTTTTCCGGTTCAAAGGTCGGTAGGGGTTTTTCTAGAGAGAAAATCGTTTCTAGGCGAGATTGAATCTCTGCCATCGTTTGCGGCTTTCTTCTGGAACGATATTTGCTTAAATGGCGCAACTGAAGAATTAAAGCGTGCAAGTTAACAATCGTACTGCCATCAAACATACTGATGATGGAATTGTCCCGCAGTACTTTTTGGAAAATGCCATAGTCGTGTTCTTCTCGGAAGTAAAAACGAGAACCCAGAACAACATAGACATCATTGATCATTTTTTCCAACTGGGTAGTGACGAAGTATTTCACCACCGATGCCCACACGCTAAACTGTTCTGGGATAACATGAAATCCTCTGGCTGCGGCTATGGTTTCACAATCGCAGAGCAAAATGTCTAAAAAAGCATCAACGAGGGTTTTACGAGGCTGAGGGAGGTCGAAAACGGTCTTGCCATAGAGGACTCGGTTAGTCGCAAAGTTTAGGGTCGTCCTCAGCGCAGTATCGGCAGCACCGTGGGAGAAAGCAGCGCACAACATCCGCGTAATCTGGAAGCCTTTGAGGGCGATTTCTAGTCCGTCTCCTTCTTCTTTGAGGCGCATCGAGTCAGGCACGAAGCAATCCTTAAAGCCAATACCGCTCATGTCAGAGGCGCGAATGCCGTGGGTCAGAATCTTAGGGAGGTTATAGTACTGCGAGGGGTCAAGTTCGCGCTTGTCTACCATAAAGAGGGTGAGGCACTTGGGCCCGCCTGCGCGATCAGTTTTGGCCAAAATGTAGGAAACCCCAGAGATTGTCGCGCGGTTGATGGGCCATTTTTCTCCGTTGAGAAGATAGCCGCCAGGAACTTTCGTTGCTGTAAGCTCTCCCCCAACTAGGTCGCTGCCATGCGCCCTCTCGGAATAGCCCAGACACATTGCGCCATTTTCATTTTTAATATAGTGGGCAAGTTTTTGTTTTTGCTCCTCATCTCCCGCCATCCAGGTGATAAACGACCAGAAAAGAGTAGTAAAAGCAATGCCTATGGTCTGATCGCGACGGCTCAAAACTCTGACAAAGGCAACAAATTCCTCAAAGGAGGTAAATTCTCCCCCGCAATTCGTCGGAATGTAGTAGTGCTGGAGTTTCCAATTGTAGAGCCAATTAATTTCTTGGTCAGGAAATTCCTCGCTTTCATCAATTTCAATGACCCGCTTAAAAGACATGGTACTGTCAGGATTGAGCGGATCGCCTAAATCTTTTTCGAGCGCTTGGGCAACCCAGTACTGTTTGAGTTCGTGCATCAAACTTTCGCTCCATTCATCCAACGAAGGTTATCAGGTGAAATGCCTTCAAGACAACTCATTTTCTGGCGTTGCTGAGGGCTTTGTCGTTTACAAAAATTACTAGCCATTTTAGCCATCTTTGACTTAGGCAAGCAAGTCAGCCAATTTTGTCTCTTTATCGGTCAAGTAGGGATTCCATGTCCTCATCTGAGGAACTCAACTTAGCAACGAGTTCGGGATTTTCACTCCAAGCTGCGACGATATTAATCGTTCCATTCAAAAAGTTCTGACGGCAGGCGCGACGCTGTATTTTGCCGCTAGCGGTTTTAAGAATCGTTCCCGATTTGGCCAGAACGATCGCGTGGGTAGGTATTTCGTGCTGTTCGGCAATTTCCTGACGAATATCGCCTATTAATTGCTCTGTATCTAAATTTTCAGTACGACGCTCGACTTCTTGCACGATTACCAACTGTTCCTCTCCATTATCTTCAATTGAGAAAGCAGCGCCATAGTCGGGACGAAGGAAAGAATTCAAGTGCTGCACTGTCCATTCAAGATCTTGAGGATAGTGATTCGTGCCTCGGATGATGATTAAATCCTTAATCCGTCCGGTGATATAGAGTTCGCCATCTTTTAAGAATCCAAGGTCGCCCGTGCGTAAGAACGGACCTTCTCCCGTATCTTGAATGTAGGCTCTGAAGGTGCGATCGCTTTCTTCTTCTCTGTACCAGTATCCTTGAGCTACGCTGGGATCCGATACCCAAATTTCGCCTACTTCATCGTCAGCGCATCGGGTTAAGGTATCGGGATGGACGATCGCAACTTTCGTCTCGCAAACCAAGCGGCCGCAGCTAGGAAGGGTACGAACGCCGTTTTCTTGATCGGGTTTGGCATCGACAATTTTATCTTGTTCCAGGGAAGCGGCTTCTAAACGAGTAATAACAGGTTTTGTTCCCTTGGGTTTTGTGGAGACAAGCAAGGTATATTCTGCTAATCCGTAAGCAGGCGCAAAGGTTTCCCAAGAAAAGCCGCAGGGAGAAAAGGTTTCAACAAACTTCGCCATTACTTTTGGGTTAATAGGTTCGGCGGCATTTCCGGCTGCTTGCCAACTGCTCAGATCTAACGTTTCAATGTCTTTAGGTTTGACTCGGCGAATGCACAAGTCATAGGCAAAGTTAGGTGCTTGCGAGTGAGTGACGCGATTTTTGCTAATATTTTTCAGCCATTGGACAGGACGCTTGATAAAAGCAAAGGGAGACATGAGATAGCCTGGCGTTCCGTTGTAGAGAGGAACCATCATCCCTTCGACTAATCCGTAATCGTGGAAGTACGGCATCCAAGTCAAAGTCACGCTATCGGGTTCGTAGCCGCACGCTTTTTTCAGGTAGCTGGCGTGGTGCATTAAGTTAAAATGGCTGAGCATGACTCCCTTGGGAGTAGAAGTAGAACCTGAAGTGTATTGAAGATAAGCCAACTGGTCTTTGTCTACTTGCGGGTCTTCCCAGCGATCGGCTAAGGTTAGATCGACGGTTGCCGTGTCAATCCAGTGCATTTGCTCAAATTCAGGAAACTCGTCGCGCACGTTTTCTACGAGAGCTAAAATTCCCGCCGTGGTAAGCGAAAAGGTAGCTTGAGCGTCTCTGACAATTGCTCGCAGTCTGGGTAAAGTTCGCTTAAGTCTGCCTGACTCCGGTGGCGGGACGGGAATGGCGATAACTCCCGCATAGAGACAGCCACAGAAAGCCGCGATGACTTCGAGTCCTTGCGGATAAAGCAGTAGCGCCCGTTCTCCTTTTGCCTGATACTGTTGTAGCAGGGCTGCGATCGCTTTTGCCTGACGATCTAATTCTCCGTAAGTTAGCGGGGGACTTTCTGTTTTTCCATCCATCAGAAAGGTGTAGGCGCGATCGCTAGGTTGTTGTATCGCTCTCCCGCGTAAAAGTTCCACTAAAGTTGCAGGAACGGTTTGCGTGGCTGTCAGCTTTTCGAGGCTTTGGGTCATCTTTAACTCTTGAGTCAATGATAGATGTTAACTTATTACAAATTATGTCAATCTCTCGGTAAAGTTGTCAGCCCTATTTACCCATTGAAAGGTGTTTGGCGAAAAGTTAAATTTTAATCGCGATCGCGTCTTTTAATCAGGTGTCAATTTCCTAACCCGTAATAGAGTATTAAAGTGGCCAGAAAAGATTGGGGATTTCTCGTAGGCGTAATTTTCTTGAACAATATAAGCTAGGTACCAGAAAAAATTGGCAAGGAGTCGAGAAAGCGTGCAATACTCACTGTTGAGTCGGTTTCAGGGGGGGTTACTCGGCAGCCTTTTGGGGGAAACGTTGGTCAGCCAGACTACCCGAAAAGTAGAATTGACGGTTTTGGAGCAAAAACTTTCTCCTTGGAGTAGGATAGCCATTGATTTGAGCGAGCGTTTGATTGACTCTGGTGCGCTGTCTGCCAAAGACTGGAAGCAAATTGGCGATCGCCGAGAAGATTTTCTAGAAGGGAAGACAATTCCTGGTAGTGGCGAAGTAGCTTGGGCAGTACTACCCGCGATTTTCTTTTTTCACGACAACGCTGACTTGCTCCAAGAACAACTACAACACCTGCGTGCCATTTGGGGACTGTCAGCCGAGACGGTAGAAGATGTTTTAATATGGAGATACGCGATCGCACTAGCGCTAAGAGAAAAACTCAATCCCAGTCAAGCGATCACCCAAATCCTAGCTCGTTACCAAGCGGGCCGGACTCACTTAATTCAACAGCTAGAACAGGTTCAGACTTTTTTGCATCAAGGAACTCCATTAGAGCAAGTCGCTTTTCAAATGGCTCGCCAAGGTAAACACGATCGCAGCGAGATTGCCTTAGCTTTCTACTGTTTTGCCTCTACCCCAGAAGATTTTCGCCTGTGCCTGATGCGTGCAACTCGGATGGGGAAACAAGCTGCACTCGTTTCTGCCCTAGCGGGTGCCTTGGCAGGAGCCTACAATAGTTTTAGCGGAATCCCTCTTAGTTGGCGTGTAGCTCTTCAGACACACCCAATAGGTCAAAAACTCGCTCGGCTGGCAATCCATCTATTTGCGGTTTGGGCTGGCGTTTACCAAAGCGATCGCGTAAATCTCGTTCAAGTAGCGGCAGTTGCTTCACCTCTAGTTATCCAACCGCGATCGTCTCTCAAGATTATCTCTCAAGGAGAATATTTATTTCCAGATAATTTATCTAAGCTTGACAGTAAAGTAAGAAAAAAGTGAACGCTTTATGTCAGGATATAGCAATTCAGCAAGTATCTATCACTAATTTTTGCCAAAACGTTGCTTGAAAAGGCTCTTCTCATCCTAAAAACTTGACCTCACACACTATGAAAACCTTTCGTTCATTAACTAAACAAATTGAGGAATGGCGACAAAAAGAGCCAGAGCCAGAATCCTTAGCCCTATCGCCGTCAGTGACATCAGAAGAGCCGATCTCCTCAAGCCAACCCTCTTCATCAACCCGCAAGCGGAAAACGCCCTCTGTGATGATCGTACTCGCGATCGCTGCTCTGACTAGCGTTGTTGGCTATCGTTTCTACAATCAGCCCAAACTAGGAGTCGGAACTCGTGCCCCCGATCCCATTGAAGCCCCCAGAAGCGATCGTTTTGAAGATCTCAAGACGACAGAAGCCAGGCGCAAAGAAATCAGAACGGGGGTAATTCCTATTCTAACGAGAGACTCAAACGCCACTGCCCAAAGCGAGCAGAGTTTATCCGCCATTCTCGATGCGATCGAGCAACTGAGACAATTTTTAGGGGTTTTTCCCTTCGTAGAGGTTAACGTCCTCTCCTTAGAAAATCAACGATTTTTACGCTCATCGTCTGAGGAGACTTGGCAAAGCGTTCTCGCCGCACTCAATGCCAAAACTTCTCCTAACCCATCCGAGCCAGCCAATCGGGCAATGAAACAAGCGATCGCCCAGTTAAAAACCTATCGCCAGCAAGTTCCTCAACCGGAATTTGAAGCGCTAATTACCAAGATTTCTATCGCTCGCCAACGATATGCTAAGGGATTAGCGACATCAGCCCAAAACTCCGACATTGAAATCAATCCTGAAACAATCGCTGCTTTTTTCAATTTGAGCGATCGCTCTTGGCAGAATACTAAGCTAGAACTCGTTCAAGTAGGGAGAAGAATTCTCACCCAAGGCATCCCCAAAGGTCTACCGCCCTATCTACTCGAAGAAACTGTCAAAATGAACCTGAGTTTCTCGGTTCCCGAACAAGCTCAGCCCGCAGCCATTCAACTGCTGCTGCAAGTGTTGCAACCCAATTTGACCATTGATCGCGAAGAAACAAAACGCCGAGCAGAACAAGCCGCACAAGCCATCAAGCCAGTCATTGTCGAGATTAAAAAAGGAGAAGTCATTGTCGGAGAAGGGGACGTTATTACTCAAGAAGATTTTGTCTTATTAGACGGTTTTGGCTTAAGCCGTCGCGGAATTAACTGGATTGGGTTAGGACTCTCTAGTATTCTCGTCAGCAGTGCGGCAGGCCTGCTTTGCCTGGTAGGGAAGCAAGTTCATCGACCGATCCGCCGCCGCGATGTCCTTTTACTGTGTCTGTTGAGTTTCAGTGCCCCCGTGATGGCGATTCTTCATCCCCGCTACACCAGTTTGCCCGCGATCGGACTGCTCGTCAGCAGTTTTTATAGTCCAACTTTGGCGGCAGCACAGGTCATCCTAACGGGCGGACTGACAACTTTTGCCGTCGGAGCCGTTGGCTGGGAATATTTGCTGGCAGGGACGGCAGGCGGACTTTTGGCAGCTTTCGTGGCTGGACGACTCCGTTGTCGGGATGAATTATCTTTACTGGGGGCGGGAGTCGGTTTAACCCAAGGCGGTACTTACTTTGTCGTTAATCTGATTCTCAGTACGGCGGCGGGGACAATTTGGTATGCTATCGTGCCAGGGGCAGTCGTTTACGGCTTGTTGGGCGTGGCTTGGAGCGTGGTAGCGCTGGGAATTTCGCCTTACCTAGAGCGGTTGTTTGATTTAGTAACGCCAATTCGATTGGTAGAACTCTCAAATCCCAATCGCCCTCTCCTCAAGCGACTGGCGACGGAAGCACCCGGTACATTTCAACATACGCTCTTTGTCGCAAGTCTGGCAGAAGCCGCCGCGAGGGAACTGCACTGCGATGTAGAACTAATCAGAGCAGGAACGCTCTATCACGACATCGGAAAAATGCACGATCCCTTGGGATTTATTGAAAATCAGATGGGCGGGCCTAACAAACACGACGAAATCAACGATCCCTGGCTCAGTGCCGAGATTATCAAAAAACACGTAACCGAAGGACTGGTGATGGCACGTAAGTATGGATTGCCCCAGGCGATTCAGGACTTTATCCCCGAACACCAAGGAACGTTATTGATCTCTTATTTCTATTTTCAGGCTAAACAAAGAGCCGAACAGGAAGGAAAACCCCCCGTCTCGGAGTCCGATTTTCGCTATGATGGCCCGATTCCCCAGTCGCGAGAAACGGGAATTGTCATGCTAGCCGATGCTTGTGAAGCCGCTTTGCGATCGCTCAAGGATGTGACCCCCCAAACCGCGTTAACCACCATTCACAAAATTTTTAGAGCTAGATGGCAAGATAATCAACTCGCCGATAGCGGAATCAAGTATGAGGAATTACCGATTATTGCCAATGTTTTTGTTAAGGTTTGGCAACAAGTCAATCACCAGCGTATTGCCTATCCCAAAGCCGCTTTGGAGCCTCAGTGTTCGAGAAAATCGACAGTTTAAGTTATGGGTTGAGAAAACCAACTAACTCTTTTGTGTGCCCTTCCAAGGTGTCGCCAACTTCCTTGCCATCATGATAGGCAGCCAGCAAGACTTCACTGGTTTTGCCCCAAGCGATCGCACCCGTTGCATCTAGCGCGATCGCGCCTAAATCTCGCTGATGTTCTTGACATTCTTTCATCGAGCGTTCTATCGCCTCTGCTAGGGATAAGCCATCGGTGACGCGCACGACAATTCGCGCAGCTAAACATTCATCGATAATATCTTCGCCAATTCCCGTACAGCTTACCGCCGCATACTTGCTAGCATAGTTTCCCGCAGGCATGGCAGAATCGCTCACGCGCCCAATTCTTTCTAATCCTTTACCGCCAGTCGAAGTCCCAACCGCCAGCCGTCCTTGGGTATCGAGGGCAACAACGCCAATCGTGCCCCGTCGCGCTTCCGTGGAGGTTACTAACTCGTGTTCGGCGACAACGCCAGCCATTTTTTTCCTGAAGTTATCCTCTCTCTCCTGAATCCATTCCTGCAAGCGAATATCGGTTAGGGGATCGTAGATCGGGAACTTGAGTTCTCGCAACAGTTCAGTCGAACCATAATCGGAGAGGACGTGATCGGATTCATTTTGCAGTGCTTGAGCAAGCTGAATCGGATTTTTAACGCGGGAGACATTGATTACTCCACTGAAACGCTGCGCCGTCCCATCCATCAGCGATGCACTCATGCGGATTTGTCCGTCGGATTGCAAAACCGATCCCGTCCCTGCATTGAAGCGGGGTTCGTCTTCTAGTAGCTGGCAACCCTTAATAACCGCATCAACAGCGCTCGTCCCTTGCAGGAGAAGACTGTAGACTTCTTTAACGATAGAATGAAGAGACTGACGCACGGCTTCTAGTCCGCCTTTACCTTTGAGAGAATTGCCAGCCCCGCCGTGGATAATGAGTTTGGGTTGCATATCGGTCTTGTTCGTGTAATTGCCTAAATCACCAGATTAACAGGTATTTACTTTTAATCGATAGATTTTTTAATAAGACAAGATTGCTGTTTTGCTCTGACTTTTCATCAAAGTTGCCGAATTCCCTCGATTAATCCCTGACAGACTCCTGTAAGAAAATCTAAATCTAGGGTTTCTAGGCGATCGCTCGGCTGATGGTAGTGGGGATTCCGCATGAAAGCCGTATCCGTCACCATAATGGCTCGATATCCTCGATCCCAAAATGGGGAATGATCGCTCAGTCGAGTTGCATGAATAAACTTGCCTTGTTGGGGAACTGGCAACCATTCGCAAGGCGTTCCTAAGCGACGAATGCAGCGACTGAGGCGAATTAAATCGGGAATTACGGCTAAATTTCCGACTAAAGCAATAAAATCGCCACGATTGGGGTAAAAATATTGGAGTCCGGCTGGATAGTGCTGAGAATTGGCAGTGCGATCGCAATAACCAAGCATTTCCAGAGACAGCATTAAGCGTAGGGGCCTTTGAGTTCGTTTCAAATGTTCTGCATAGGCGGCACTTCCCAATAAACCGTATTCCTCCAAATCGAAGGCAACCAAGCGAACTGGAGATTTAGGCAGTTCGGCAGCAAACACCTTTGCTAACTCTAACAAGACCGCTACCCCAGACGCATTATCGTCTGCGCCTGGAGTTCCGGGGACAGCATCGTAATGCGCTCCGATTAAGATAAGAGGAGAATTTCTCCCATCGCGACTAGGTAAGTTAAGAATAAAATTCTTATGAATACTGCCCCTGGCTTGAAATTCATAGCTTTCTACCTCACCCCATTTTTGCAGTTCTTCGCGGATGTATTGTTGTACGAAAAAATGTCCCGCCGATGCAAAATAGGGATCTCGCTCGCGTACAAGGTTTGTTAAGTGGCAGTAAAGGCGATCTTTTACATTATTGATCATTAGTCCTGTAGTGCGAGGCGATTCCCCTTAATCTCTTAACTTATACAGCGAATGGCTTCTAGCAAACCTCTTGCTTTATTAATCGTTTCTTCATATTCTTTTTCTGGCTCGGAATCCGCCACTAAACCAGCCCCCGCCTGCACGGAAACGAGATGTCGATCGCCCTTATCGGGACGGACAACCATTGTACGAATGGTGATCGCGCTATTTAACTGACCTTCAAAATCGTAGTACCCATAAACCCCAGAATAGGGGCCTCGACGTTCTGGTTCGAGTTCGTGAATAATTTCCATTGCCCTAATTTTTGGCGCACCGCTTACAGTTCCCGCAGGAAAACAAGCTTTCATTAAATCCCAAGCTGTCATTGAAGGCGCTAATTCTCCCACCACATTACTGACGATATGCATGACGTGCGAATAGCGCTCGATAACCATGAACTCATCGACGTTAACGCTTCCCCGAACGCAGACTCTACCGAGATCGTTTCGCCCCAAGTCTACTAACATAATGTGTTCGGCAATTTCTTTGGGATCTTTCAATAAATCCTCTGCTAAGGCATTATCTTCAGCCGTTGTTTTTCCCCGCCTGCGAGTGCCTGCAATCGGACGCAGTGTCGCTTTGATTCCTCCTTCTTCGGTGCGTTCTGCTTTGACCATGATTTCTGGACTAGAGCCAATAATTTGCCAACCCCCAAAGTTGTAATACGCCATATAGGGAGAAGGATTGATCAGGCGCAGAGAGCGATACAGTTCAAAGGGATTGCCGCTAAAGGGAGCCTGGAGGCGCTGGGAGAGGACGACTTGAAAAATATCTCCTGCACGGATGTATTCTTTGGCTTTTTTGACGTTTTCACAAAACTGCGATCGCGGTGTGTTACTTTGATATGCTAATTCCGTGGCTTCCGAACGATTGCTTAAAGTCAGTGCAGTTGCTTCAACAGGTAGGGGCAATTGGAGTTTTACCACCAATTTGGTGACGCGATCGCACGCTTGCTGATAGGCCTCTTCTAAACTTACTGTTTCAGAACGTAAATCGGCATAGGCGATCGCCCAAATCTTCCGCTTGACCTGATCGAAGATAATCAGGTTATCGACTTGCATCCAGATTCCATCGGGCAAATCTTCCTCTGTGGCCTCATAAATCGGCACTCTCGGCTCGATCCAGCGAATCAGTTCGTATCCCCAAACCCCGAATAAACCACCGATTCCTGGCGGAAGTTGGGGTAATTTAACTGGATCGATGGGTTCCAAACAACGCCCAAGAATCTCAAAAGGATTTCCTTGATAGGTTTGAGAAGCGCCATCGCGAAAAGTTTGGGTCGTCATCTTTCCTTTGGCTTGCAGCACCCAAACCGGATCGCACCCCAAGAAACTGTAGCGTCCCAGTTTTTCCCCACCTTCTACCGATTCGAGTAAAAAACTGTAGGGCTGACCCGCACAAACCTTATACCAAGCGGAGACAGGGGTTTCTAAGTCAGCAACCCATTCTTGATAAACGGGAATAAAATTGCCCTGCTGAGCCAGGGCACAAAACTGAGCAAAATCGGGAAAAATCATTGCAGTTATCAGTTATCAGTTATCAGTTATCAGTTATCAGTAATTGTAGTGTGGGCATCTTGCCCACTTGAGTTGTTACCAATTACTGATCGCTGATAACTGATCGCTGAGTTTATTACACTTCGTATGAGGCTTTACCAGAGAACTTCAGCGTTACTGGCTCTGGGTTCTTGCCGATCGCTCTATCTATCTTGCCAGCGTAAGGACGACCTTCATTAACCTTTTCCGGGAAAACGCCATCTGCGGGGTGCAGATATTGAGTTTCACCGTTGGGATAAATCCGGTAAATTTTGTAGTTTTCAATTTTGGGCTTGAATTTTGTCCGTAACTGGGCACCCAGCGCCAGACATTGCTCCTTACGAGCGAGATAGAGAAGGTTATCTCCTTCGTTCATGATAGCGGCACCGCCTGTAGGCATTTCAAACACTTGTTCTTTAGGACTAGTCCAAGTGATGGCATATTTTTCTTCTACGTCGGCCTTGGTAAGTAAGCCGCCCGTGCTGCCACCAAACTTAGGAGGTTTTCCAGTAAGCTCTTCTGCCATAGTATTGTTATTTCTTTCAAAGGTATTTTAGGGAATCCTATCACTGAGTTCGTCGCTGACTGGTAGCTTTGTCAAGAACTGTAACAAATTGGTGATCGGTGATTGGTGATTGGTGAGAAGGTGATTGGTGATTGGGAGCAGAGGAGCAGAGGAGCAGAGGGGAAGAATCAATCCAAAATCCTTTCATCCAAAATCGATTGACTGATTACTGATTACTGATTACTGATTACTGATTATTGCCTTTCATCCTCTTTGCCTTTTTTTTCTAGTAGTTTTCGCTCGCTTTTGAGGGACTGATGTTTGGTAAGATTGACCGCTAGCGCGATCGCTCAAGGAGGATTCGCTCACAATAGGAACGGTGAAGTGAAACTGACTGCCGCGCTCTTTTCCGGCGGATTCTGCCCAAATTTCTCCGCCCCAGCCACTGACAATTTGACGGCAAATGGCTAAACCCAACCCCGTTCCACCGACACTGCGCCGCAAGGCACCTTCTTCTTGATAAAAGCGATCGAATACCCTTTCTAGGCGATTGGGTTCGATGCCTCGTCCTGTATCGGCGACGGTAACTTCTAGAGTCTGGGGACTGTGGTGAGTGACTTCTATGGAGACTTGACCGTCCGGGCTGGTAAATTTCTTAGCATTATCCAGTAATTTTGTCAAGACTTCTACTAGCCATTCTCCATCGGCTTGCACGAGTGGGAGATCTGCGGAAACGAGATTGCGAATATTCGGGAGATTAGTTTTAGAATTACGAGCGTGAAGATGACTGAGGGCTAAATCCACGCATTCTTGAAGCGATAATGGTTCTGGGTGCCACTCTACACGGCCGCTTTCTAGTTGGGAGAGCGTGAGAAAGTCTTGTATCAATTTCCGCATTCGTTCTGCATCGGTTAAGGCCGTATTGAGCATAACTTGGCGGAGTTCTGGGGACATATCCGGTTCGCTGGCGAGGCTTTCTAAACAAACTTGAATGGTTGAGAGCGGGGTACGCAGTTCGTGTCCGGTGATGGCGACGAGGTTAGAACGGGTGCGATCGAGGGCTTCGAGTTGTTCGTTGAGATCCTGTAAGCTAGCGTAGGCTTCTGCTTGAATGAGGGCAACTCCGACTTGTGTAGCGATCGCATCGACGAGGGCAATATCTTCGCTCTTCCAAGCAGAGGGAGCAGGGCCGCAATGGTGTAATTCCACCATTCCTAGCAGTCTACCTTGATAGAGAATCGGAACCAACAGCCAGGAAAAAATCGAGCAACTTTTAACGATCCTTTGTAAAGATACGTCTGAAGCATTTGAATTGGCTCGCTCGGTAATGCGAGGATCGTGAAAGGCATCATCAATGCTAATAGATTCTCGTAATTCCAAGACCTCTTCAAAGAGAGGATTATTTTTGAGGGGCCAAGTTTGTCCTTTGATGGAACTAATACCCCGATTTAAAAATTCGTGTTCTATCTTGGCGGTAGCATCTGACTCGTCGCAGCGATAGATAACGCATCGGCACACTCCCAGTCCTTCTCCTAATTTCTGGACGGCCACTTGCAGGATTTGTTGCGGGTCGAGGGAACGCCGGATGGCTGCTGTAACTGAGTTGATCAGCCTTTCTTTATGTTCTTTAGCCGCTAGAGAGCGGTTGGCTTTGATTAATTTATATTGACCTGCTTGTAAGTAAGTTACCAAACGCTGTACAAACGGATCGGCCTGCAAGCTCCATTCTGAATTCTGACTCCTGGCTTCTGGCTCTTTCTCTCCTTCCCTCCTTGCCTCCTGAACTTCTGAACTCCTGAACTCCTGAACTCCTGCCTTCAAATACAGACTGCGTACTTGTTTGATTTTGTCTGCGAGTTCGGGTCGGTAGGCTAAAATTCGCTCTAAGAGAATCTCTGCCGCTTTTTGAGTCATCTGGCGATCAAATGTCCAAATCCCTTCAAAACGGCGGCTATTGTCCATTGCTGACGATTTTGTATTCTTTTCATCTGATGCGGTAGTTCGTTCTCGACAGATCAAACAGCTAGAATACTGCTCGCCAAGGATAACTAAATGCCACTCTTGCGACAAACTATCATCCGGCTCAAAAGCGATAGTTTCGTATAGTCCAGAACCATTCTTAAATTCGGTTTCTGGGGCGCAGAAGACGTAAACCAGATCGCTGATCTGGGCAATGCGTCGATATCGATGGGCTTCTTGGCGATAGAAACGCTCTCGTTGAAAGCTAGCAATAACCAAAGCGCGATCGCTTCCCGCCAGTACCCGATCTTCCATTGCGTGAGAGAGTGCGGTTAAGGAAGCTTTAAAGTACATCTGGGGTCGCCAACTGGGGAAGGCTTGCAGCAGTTCTGCTAGTACAGAGTTTTGGATGCTCATCAAGCGTTTTTTGCTTTTGCGATTACGGCTACCAGAGAAACGAGCAGACGACAACCGACAGTTTTTTCAGAAGATCGCTGTGATCGCCCGCTCTGTTTTTTGGTGCCTGATAAACATCCTACAAAAAACGGCTAGCTCTTAAGCATTTTTTTATCAATTCAAGGGTTTCTTGGGATCTCCGAAGCGCGATCGCATCCGCTCATCTATCAGTTTCATCTGCTCCTCGAAGGGTAAATCTACTTCATCGGCGGCAAGGATCGGTTCTTGAGGAGGTCGAGATTGGCGGCGATCCATGTAGGCTTGGAAAGCTTCAACATCATCTCGGTGTTCCAGAAAATATTGCTTTAGCTCTTGGTCACTCATCAGAGCGTAGTTAATCTGGCTCATGGAATTACCTCCCCATTGGGCTTAATTTCAAATTCAATCGTCTCCTCATATCCAGCCAGAATAAAAAGATGTCCGTCTAGCTCTATATTCTATTTCTTCCTAAATTTCTGTATAAATTAGAACAAAATATTAAGTTTGAATTTGTTTGATGCTTTTGTGGGTTTCTTGGGCACGTTAGTTAAAGAGAAAGCTAAATTACAACACCTCATGGTAATCATGCCCTGAACTCATCGATTTTAAAACCGGAAACCCCTATGGCTCAACGTCAATATCAAACTCAGCAACTCAACGCTCTCTTGGAAACTACCCAAAGTAAGGGCGCTAGTGTAACTTTTTATATTAACGCAGCGATCGCGCCTACTCGTCCGCCCAGAACTCGTATTTTGGTTTGGCAGAAAGGCGATATCACTTATGCTAGCTCCAATTCCCATCTTCCCCCTATCCCAACACTAGCTCAAAAGCTAGTGAAACATTTTCAGCCCAGCTTAAGCGAGACTGCCATCAAGTTTGTTGCCGAAAAAGTGACCAATCCGACATCGGCGCGGGAGTTTTTTGAGGGTTTGTGCAAGATTCGCGTTTTGACTTGGGAGCAGATTAAATCTTTCTGTCAGACTCAAGCAACCATCGCTTTAGAACAAGTATTGACCTATGCTGGAGAGTTTCAATTCAGTCCGACTGTCGAGTTCGATCTTTCTTATGGAGAGGGTTGTCATGGCTTAGACTGGACTCAGTTGAAGCAAGATGTCACCCGCCGCCAGGAAGAATGGACTTCACTTGCTCCTTTGATTCCCTCGATGGAAGCAGTTCCGAATCTTGCAGAGGATGCCTTAAAGAAAATTAGTGATCGCACAGCACGAGAAGACCTACAGCAATGGGTTGACGGAAAGCGTTCGATTGTTGATATTGCTGAAAATTTGGACAAAGATCCCTTACAGATAGCGCGATCATATTTGACTTACGCGCAAGCGGGTTGGATTACTTTTGACGGCAGCAAAACTATCGAAAACAAGGATCTGCCAACCATTCTCTCTGTCGATGACAGTCCCATTATACAGACGATGGTTAAACGAGCATTGAGCGATCGCTATAACGTTCTATTAGCTAGCAACGCGATCGATGCGCTTAATTTACTCAATCAAAAGCAGGTGTCTCTACTCCTTCTCGATGTCACCATGCCAGATATCGATGGCTTAGAAATGTGCCGTACCTTGCGGAGTATTCCAAAATTTCGTGACTTGCCTGTTGTCATGCTAACAGCCAGAGATTCTTTTGTGGACAAAATGAAAGGTCAAATTGCCGGAACTAATCGTTATTTAACTAAACCATTTGATGCAGAAAAATTGCTATCAGTGGTTGGCGAGTTTTTAGGCAATGGGAATTCTTAATGGGAGAGAACAAAAGATGAAACGAGATGAGGTACTGGCAATTATAACTGCACACCGAGAACAGTTGCAGAACTTGGGAGTAAAATCCCTCGATTTATTTGGCTCAGTGGCACGGGATGAAGCTCGTCCAGACAGCGATGTAGACTTTCTAGTAGAGTTTAATCGACCTGGTGGATTATTTCAACTTTTGCAAGTGCAGTACTATTTAGAAGATATTTTGGGCTGTTCTGTAGATTTGGGAGATCGGGATGCTTTAAGAGAACATTTACGAAAACCTGTACTAAAGGATGTCCTTCGTGCCTTCTAGAGACTGGCGACATCGATCAATGTTCAACCAATTAAAACTAAGAAATCGTATTTTACTGGGCTATTCCGTACCCATTGCCTTAGCACTTGGAGTTGCTGGGTTGGTATTTGGGAGCGTTAAGTATACCGAAGGGCAAGTAAGCCTTTTGGAAACAAAACATATCATTCTTGAAACGGCCAAGGATGCTGGCGATGGTGTCAATGATATGTTGAAAGCGGCTCGCATCTATCTGATTAAACAAGCTGAACAACCTAAGCGAGTTTACCAAGGAGGTAAAGAAGGTTTTCAGGAAGCAATTGAAAAGTTAAAAGAGCTAGTCGTAGACGATCAGCAGAAGGAAAACTTAACTCGACTGACTCAGTTAGGAGCAGAGGTTGATGCTCACTATTCAAGATTAATCGCCTTAGTTGATGCAGGCAAAGCCAACGAAGCCATTCAAATTGAGCGGCAAGGGGAAAGTCTGAAACAGGTCAAAGAACTTGAAGATATCATGACAGATTTAGAGGAGCGAGCGGCTGAAATTCTCGAAATGCAGCGAAAAAATGTCGATGGTGCTTTAGGTTTTCTGGTTGCTTTAGTGACAATTAGTGCTATCATTTCTGCCTTGCTATCGGTCGCGATCGCTTATTGGCTCTCAGCTAGTATCAGCAATGAGGTTAGTAAAACTGTCACTCAAGTCGCTAGTGCTTCGACTGAAATTGCCGCTACCGTACAACAACAAGAACGCACCATCGCTCAACAAGCAAGTTCTGTCAACGAAACCACGACCACAATGGAAGAATTGGGCGCTTCTTCCCGTCAAGCTGCCGAACAAGCTGAAGCTAGTGCCTCTGGAGCGCGGGAAGCCCTGGCTATTGCCGAAAATGGCTCGCAAGCCGTCCAGCAAACAATGGAAGGCATGAATACCCTCAAAGAAAACGTTAGAGGCATAGCCGAACAGATCATGCGCCTGAGCGAGCAAACCGGACAAATCGCCAATATTTCCGACCTAGTAGCCGATATCGCCAACCAAACTAATATGCTTGCCCTCAATGCTGCCGTAGAAGCGGCTCGCGCGGGAGAACAGGGTAAAGGTTTTAGCGTCGTCGCCAGTGAAATTCGCAAACTTGCTGACGAGAGCAAAAAATCCGCCGAGAAAATTAATGTCCTGGTAACGGATTTACAAGCTTCGATGAACAGCACCGTGATGGTGACAGATGAAGGCACCAAAAAGACCGATGAAAGCATCAGACTGGCACAAGGAACGGCACAAGCGTTTATGGGTGTAACCGAGGCAGTTAATAACGTCTTCGTCAACAGCCAACAAATCTCGCTGAGTTCCAAACAACAGGCAGTTGCCGTACAGCAAGTCATCGCGGCGATGAATGCAATTAACTTGGGAGCGCAAGAAACCTCTGCCGGAATTAACCAAGTCCGAGTCTCCACCGAGCAACTCAATGCAGCAGCGAAAGGTCTTCAAGCCGTCGTTTAAAGCATTAGCAGCAGTAGGGTGGGCATTGCCCACCTTAAAAAACTCCTATGAAACTCCCAAGTCAACCCAAGCATGAGTAGCGATCGCGTTGATTGTTGAAAGCTAGAGTAGATGTGGAAAATCATCTAAACCGGAGAATAGCAAGATGTCAGTAATGATCGAACAAGACCTAAAAGAGTATTTAGAGCAGAAGTTTGAAAAGTTTGAGCAACGATTCGAGAAGTTTGAGCAACAATTCGATAGGGTTGAACAACAATTCGAGAAGGTTGAGCAACGATTCGACAAATTAGACCAGCATCTAGACCGAGTTGAACAGAATTTAACTGAACTAAAGGTAGGGCAGGCGGAAATCCGAGGGGATCTCAAAACTCTAGACGGACGGGTATCTTCCCTAGATAAAAGACTAGAAAAAGTCGAATCAGCCCAAGATACGGTGGTCAAAGATTTGGCTGACTTAAAAGGTGCAAAATCTCTAATCGTTCCCATAGTTGTTGCGGTGACTACCAGCATTCTCACGCTATTGGTGAGATCTATTCCGAATCCTTAAAGAGAGATTCGCCCCTACTAAACTCCTAAACTCCTAAAAAACTATGTATATTCAAGACGACGAACTTAGAGACATATATAAATCCGTTACGCCAGAACGTTTACAAAAGCTGGAAGATGCTTTAATACACTTAGAAAAGAATCCGAGTGATCGCGCTAAGTTAGAAGAATTCCTGCGAGAAGCGCATACCCTCAAAGGGGATTCTCGGATGCTAGGAGTCAACGATGTGGAAACTCTCACCCACCAAATCGAAGACTGCATGGCAGCCGTTAAGCGGGGAGAGAGCCAGATTACGCCAGACTTGTGCGATCGCCTTTATCACGGCATTGATGCTATTCGTAAACTCGTTCATGAAGCTGTCACGGGAGAAAGCGCCGGAGTCAATGTTTTTCTTGTCTTGGCTCAATTGATGGGCGCTCAATCGAACGGAAACGATAATGGTAATGGCAATGGTTCGCATCAGGAAACGCCACCAACCAACCCAATTGTCCAAGAAACCCAACGGTTTGACGATCTCCTCTTGCCCGAAATACCTGCCCCAGCCGCGTCAACGTCTGTAGCACCAGCAACAACCGCCACCGTCAGCAACCAAGAACTTGACAATATCCGCGTGGACTCTGACAAACTGGACGCTTTGATGAGGCAAACCGGAGAGCTAAGTATTACTAAACTGCGGATTGCCCGCCGGATGACCGAAATTGAAGAGATCCTCAAGCTTTACGAAGATTGGAGCCGCGATACTATCGTCAACCGCTCGATGCTTAAGCAGCTAGAACGCGAGTCGCACAACGGTCATTTCAAGTCAGTCCAAGACTTCTGGAAGCGTAACGAACAACGTTTAGAACGACTGAGAAACTTGGTTAGCCAATTAAAGTCCGATGCTTCCGAAGATACTGCCAGCTTGGAGAGCATCGCCAATGAATTGGAGTCAGGCGTTCAAAACCTGCGGTTGTTACCCCTATCGACTCTTTTGAATCCCTTTCAACGCATGGTACGAGATTTGGCAAAACACCAGGGAAAAGAAATCAATTTAATCATTGAAGGGGGAGAAACGCGAGCAGACAAGCGAATTGTTGAAGAAATGAAAGATCCCTTACTGCATATTCTCCGCAATGCGATCGATCACGGGATCGAAACCCCTCAAGAGCGCGAGGAGCTTGGTAAACCCCGTGCGGCTATTATTCGTATCCAGGGCTACCAGAGTGGTAGCAATATTGGCATTGAGGTGTTAGACGACGGACGCGGATTGGATCTTGAGAGTATTAAACGGACTGCGGTGCGGCGTGGGATTGTCAGCGAAGAAGAACTGGCAAAGATGACAACGGCTCAACTCCAGTCCTTAATTTTTGCCTCTGGATTCTCAACTCGCACGGAAGTGACAGAACTCTCTGGTAGAGGGGTGGGCTTGGATGTGGTTCGCGCCAATGTCGAACGCCTGAAAGGGTCAATTCAGGTAGATTCTACTCCTGGTATGGGCTGCAAATTCCAAATTCTTGTGAGTGCCAACGTCGCCATCACCTCAGTTTTGCTCGTAGAAATTGATCGCACTCCCTATGCCATTCCAATAGAGTCTGTCGAAACCATGCTGCTGGTATCTCGACAAGAAATTTTTGCGATCGAAGGATCTCAAACGATTACTTTCGCGGGACAACCTGTGTCAGTGGTTTGGTTGGCAGATTTATTAGAATTAAAAGTCAATGCGCCTTCTTCCCCTAATGCCATTCATTCCACGGCAAAAAACATTCCCTGCGTTATCCTCAAATTTGGTACGGAGCGTCTGGGACTGTTAGTAGATGCGCTGTGCGATCGCACTGATATCTTTTTGAAACCGCAAAGCAAATTACTCAAACGAGTCCGCAATATTGCTGGTGCAACGATTCTTGGCAATGGGGAAGTGTGCATGGTTCTTAATCC
>CAYTUO010000019.1:1963-2355 GCA_964441015.1 uncultured Pleurocapsa sp. | reverse complement strand
CCAGGACTTGCTCAAATCTATCCATAAAGGAAGCGGTGCTGCTGCTAAAGAAACCGAGCAAGCGAGAACCAAAAATAAGCTTCTCCTAGTAGAAGATTCGATCATCATTCGTACCCAAATGAAGCGCCTTTTGGAGGGGGCAGGCTATGACGTAACTATTGCTGTAGACGGATTAGAAGGTTTCAACAAACTAAGAGCAGGCAATTTTGATGCGGTTGTTTCTGATGTTGAAATGCCAAATATGACTGGTTTGGAGCTTGCTGCCAAAATCCGCCAGTACCGAGAATATAGCGAATTGCCCGTGATTCTCGTCACTACCTTAGCTAAAGATGAAGACAAGCGTAGAGGTGCAGAAGCAGGAGCTAATGCCTATCTCACTAAAGGCGATTTCG
>CAYTUO010000019.1:0-1953 GCA_964441015.1 uncultured Pleurocapsa sp. | reverse complement strand
TTAAGAGTTCAGGAGTCGTACAGGAGTTCAGTAGTCTCACCCACTCTTCCACTAACCACATTACTTACAAAGGAGATTCAAAAATGACACCTATTAAAGTACTCTTAGTCGAAGATTCCCTTGTTGCAATGGGGCTGTATAAAAAACTGCTCGAATCTTCCCCAGAAATTAAAGTTGTAGGGACGGCGCTTGATGGCAATCAAGCATTATCTATGATTCCGACATTGCAACCGCAAGTGATTTGTACCGACCTACAAATGCCGGGCATGGATGGTTTTGAGCTAATTAAACAAGTGATGGCGAAATACCCTCTTCCAGTTTTAGTCATCAGCAATATCGTACAACAGGGAGACATTGACAACATCTTTAAGGTGTTGCAGTATGGAGCTTTGGATGTCTTAGCCAAACCTCAAGCAGCGACGGCTAACGAAGAGGAACTCAGACAGGCATTAATTACTAAGATTAAAGTCCTTGCAACTAAAAAGGTTGCTGCCAAGCCACTGTAGTAGTTTCTAAAAGAGCGATCGCCTTTAGCTAATTTTTATCGAGATCTTGAGTTCTGCTTAAGCCATACAGCCAAGTCATCTTGAGTAAGAAGGCTACTGGCGAGTCGTTCCATCGTCAAGACTACCTCAGTTTCTTGGGCATCCAAAAAATAGCCATTTAAGCCTAAAAGCCACGACTAATTTGTTTGAGATCCAAACAGGTTCGCTCATTAAATTATTTGGCTAATTCTTTCAGCGCATTTCTGTATTTAATGCTTCCTTCTCGATAAATTTCCATCGCTTTTTCAAATTCAGGATCGTAGGGAGTAAGCTGAATGCCTTCTCTAGTTTCAATTAAAGATAGACTGTCTCCTTCACCTAACTTGAATTTGTCTAAAACCTCTTTTGGAAGTGTTACTCCCAGAGAATTGCCGATTTTACGGAGTTTGATTTTCATTGTTTTCTCGAAAAAAGTTATTACTTTTGTAATAACTAGATTCTACTTAGTTTTACTGAGGAAAAAACACTCTCTCAAACGGCTGCTTGCGATATTGTCGGTAAACATCAAAGTCACTATCTAAGGTCGCGATCGCAGAGATATTCAGACGTTCCGAAATCGCAATCAGGCTAAGATCGGCAAAATCCCCTGGCAAATCAGCATAATGAGCGTTTAGTTCGGCAATGCGCGAGAAATCTTCAGGGAGTAAAGGAACGCACTCGTAAATTTCCTTGGCAACGTCTAGCAAAAACTCATTCTGGGTACGCCAGTTAGCACTAAGCAACCACATGACTTCTGTAATGCAGCTAGGAGTCGTTATTAATCGACTGGTGCAGCTTTCAAAAAAGCGACTAACTTGCTGGTGATAGCGATCCGACGCACTGTAATAGGCTAATAAGATGCCACTGTCTACAAGAAGGAGGGGATAATATGTCAAAACAATTCACTGATGGCGTTTTTGGAGATAATCGGCGATCGCGTCTTTGCGTTGAGAACGTTCTGATAAGTCAGCCGGAGCGTCTTGCAACAGGTGCTGAGGATGTCCTCCCCGTCTTTCGACAACCGTTTTACCGAGTTGTAAAGCCAGCCAGCGCTCTCTGATTAAACGTTTTATTAATTCACTGCGATTAGCATCTTTTTCTCTTGCTAAAAGCTCGGCTAGCTGTCGCTCTGTTTCTTTGTCTAATCTTACAGTAAGCATTGCTATATCTGTCATACAAGTATCACAACTATAGCAGGTTATGAGTTACATTGGTACGAAGCTCATGGAATTGGAAAAAAACCTTCTTCTCTCTTCTAAAAACTTAATCAGTTAGATAAACTCGAAAACAATATTATGCCGCAATCGCCCATAAAAATTTTATTAGTTGAAGATTCACCCATTGCTATAGAAATTCTGCAAAGAATACTCAAATCTTCGTCAGAAGTTATAGTGGTGGGGACGGCTCGCAATGGCAAAGAAGCTCTCGA
>CAYTUO010000018.1:0-23018 GCA_964441015.1 uncultured Pleurocapsa sp. | reverse complement strand
GCCCACACAAATAACGGTTGCCACCCTCACGCCAGCAAGAATTACACCTAACGCTAAAGGAATCTCGACTCGAAACAAGATCTGTCTATCCGTCATTCCCATCGCCCTTGCAGTCTCTCGGATGGCAGGGTCAATACTTGTAATTCCGGTGTAAGTGTTGCGAATTAGAGGGAGTAAAGCGTAGAGAGATAGGGCAATGATCGCAGGCGTTTTGCCAATTCCTCCCAGAAACGGGACAGTGATGAGAAAGCCGAAAATAGCGAGACTGGGAATGGTTTGAATGGCATTAGCAATGCCGAGAATGGGTTTGGCGAGTTTGGGGTAGCGAGTAATCAAAATCCCCAAGGGAATACCGATCGCGATCGCCACTGTCATCGCAACAGCAACCAGAATTAAATGTTCCCCAGTCCGCAGCCAAATTTCAGTCATAAGTGATTGGTGATTAGTGATTGGTGATTGGGAATTAAGTAGTACGAGCGTCCCGCTCGCGTGGGCAAGATGCCCACACTACAATAACTGGTAACTGATAACTGATAACTGCTCCCGATACTCAATCAGCTTACCACTCTCAGACAAGCTAAAAAACGCTGTGCTTCTGGATGAATATCTTGTCGAAATTCGGCTGGTGTTCCCAAACTCACTAATTTTCCTTCCTGCATTAAACCAATTCTGGTAGCGAGGAGAAAGGCTTCTTGAATATCGTGGGTGACAAAAATAACGGTTTTATCCAGTTGTTTTCGCAAGTTGTCAAACTGTTGCTGTAACTCCAGGCGAGTGATGGGATCGAGTGCCCCAAACGGTTCGTCCATCAGAAGAATAGGGGGATCGGCAGCTAACGCCCTAGCAACTCCGACTCGCTGTCTTTGTCCGCCTGAGAGTTCATGGGGATAGCGAGAAGCAAATTTTTCGGGTTCCAAACCGACTAAATGTAATAATTCGTAGACTCTTGACTTAATTCGATTGGGTTTCCAGCTTTCGAGAGAGGGCACCAAACCGACATTTTCTTCTATACTCAGGTGAGGAAATAAGCCGATTTCCTGAATGACATAGCCGATGCTGCGTCGCAGTTGAATCACATCCCAAGCAGTAGTCGCGCGATCGCAGACTATCACTTGTCCTTCCGTTGCTGCCAGCAAGCAATTAATCAATTTTAAGGTAGTCGTTTTGCCGCTCCCGCTACGTCCCAGTAAAACTAAGGCTTCACCTCGATAAATGCCAAGATTGAGCCTATCTAGCAGATAACGCTGTTGAACCCGATAGCTGACATCTCGAAATTCAACAGCTATTTTTTGTTCGTTGGTCATGAGCGATCGGAGATAGGTGATTAGTGATTAGTGATTAGTGATTGGGAAATCGTAGTAATAAGTTATCCTAGTCACCAGTCACCTTCTCACCAGTCACTTTCAAAATTGAGTAAACGGTACGCGAAAACTAGAGAGAGGTTCTGCCTCAGTTTCTATTTTGTCTTCTACGTCTTGCCAATGTTGATTAATCGTTTTGGTTCTTTCTAGAAAAGAACTTGTTTGGTTTTCATAAGCGGGTTGAGTTTCAACTGTTGCATCGTACTCTCCTCCAACTCCGCCTAGCCATTGGGAGGAATTTTTTTCTGCAATTCCTTCTAAGTCGCGAACCGTTCCCGTGGGGACAATTAAAGGTTTAGGTTGAATTATTGGCCTATTATCGGCTAATACAGGGACTGAACCTATTACTACTCCAAAGGTTAGTAGAGCGATCGCAACTTTAGCAGCGCTTTTTAATGGATTAATGGAAAGCATGATTGCCACCTTTTTGCTGTAGTGTAATTAACTTTTTTTCTGGCTCTACTCCTCAATGTCAGTTTTTACACCACACCTTTAATTTTTCTGAGGCAATCATTAAAAAATTGCCTAATTAGATAAATAGTTATTCCTACTTTTAGTATATTGCACAGATCATTACCCTTTCCTTAAGAAATTTTTTAATTTTTCAGGCAACAGCTAGAGACTAATGACATACAGCTTATCCAGTAAATAGATAAAATTAAATATTGATATTAGCTTAAGCTGATAGTTTTGAGATGAGTAATTTACCCATTAAACAAGTTAACTATACAGAAGAATTGAGTACTATTGAGACTATTCGACGCTTAGTCTTTCAAGAAGAACAAGGAGTAGCCCCAGAACTAGACTTTGATGGACAAGATGAAGTTGCCGAACATCTTTTAGCTTATTTAGACAGTCAGCCAGTGGGAACGGTAAGAATTAGATTTTTAAACCCAAAAACAGCAAAAATAGAAAGACTAGCGGTCTTACCTGGGGCTAGAGGCAAGGGACTTGGCAAAAAGTTAATGCAAGCAGCTATAGAAATTGTTGAAGAGAAAGGGAATTGTCAAGAAATTATCATTCATGCCCAGGATTATATTAAAGAACTGCATAAACAACTCGGATTTGAGCCAATAGGAAATCCATTTTATGAAGCAGGAATTCTTCACGTAAAGATGGTTAAAAGACTAAAGACTAAGGACTAATACGAGATATAGGCATCTTTAATTCTCTTTTAACTTCTGACCTTCTTATTAACCTTCTGCCATCTGACTTTTTCAACGAGGTTTAAGAGTTGACATATCCTTAAACCATCCCCGTCGCCAGAAAAAGAAAATTAGACTAGTCGCGATCGCGATCATCACTCCCCAACACGCAGGATAACCCCAATACCAGTTCAACTCCGGCATATTCCAGGGAGAGGCATCGGGGTTAAAGTTCATCCCGTAAATTCCTGCCACAAAGGTTAGCGGGATGAAAATTGTCGAGATGACGGTAAGAAGTTTCATCACCTCGTTCATTTTATTCCCAACTGCCGACAGATATACGTCCATCAACCCAGAGGCGAGTTCTCGGTAAGTTTCTATCACATCGATAATCTGAACGGCGTGATCGTAACAATTTCTTAAATAAACCTGCACGTCATGACTAATGAGGGGACATTCATCGCGGATGAGATTATTAATGGCATCTCTTTGGGGCCAGATAGCGCGTCGCAGGGCTAGCAATTCTCGTCGAATTTGATAGATTTTGGTTAAGGTTTGTCTGGTGGGATGAATGGCAATCTCGTTTTCCAGTGCCTCAAGACGTTCCCCGTAAGCTTCTAGCGCCAGAAAATAGCCGTCTATAATCGTATCCCAAAGTGCGTATGCCAAATAATCTGCCCCTCGTCCTCGGATGCTACCCTTGTTGTAACGGATGCGATCGCGCACCGGATCGAATGTATCGCGCATCGGTTCTTCTTGCACTGTCAGCAGATAATGTTTTCCTAAAACCAAACTGACTTGTTCTAACCAAAACCCCTCTCCTCCATCTTGAAGGACTACCATTTGCGTAATAACCAACAATTGATCTCGATAATCTTCAACTTTTGGTCGCTGGGGAACGTTAACGATATCTTCAAGAACAAGGGGATGTAATTGAAAAACTTGACCCAATTGTTGTAAAGTCTCCTCGCTACCCAAACCCGACACATCAACCCAAGACACGGACTCTGTATCGAGATAAGCAGCACAATCTTCCAGAGTCAGATTAGTTAGACGAGTTGCTTGAGTTTCGTTGTAGTCAACTAAAGCAATTTCCGATTGTGCGGCATCTTGTTTAATTTTTATCGTTCCTGGAAGCGTGCCAGGTTGATTGTAATGAAAAGAAAATAATTGTTTATCTGAATTGTTTCTTGAAAAAGTTCTTAGCTGCCTCATCATTTTTGTTTTTATCTCTCTAATGAATTTCCTACCCAGCGCCTCTGTGCGAGATTTAATTTATCCCTTTGAAAGCAACTCAGGATCAGTTCAATATTAAAACAGACGTTTTCAGTAGCACGTAACTAATAAAAATAAATAATCCAGTAACAAAAATACTCCACAAGTAGGCAATCCCCATCAGTAAACCATCGGCTTCCAAAGTCGCTATAGACAGCAGTACAATTCCTATTGTAGGTAGAAAATTAGTGCCTGGAATTGGCAACATTAACAACACTGTTAGCCAAGCTATCAACAGTCCATTGGCTCTCCAAATAAAAGGATTATTCGCTATTATAAATAACCGAGGACGAGTAATTTTCTCAACAATTTTAGTAATTATTTTAAGTTTTGTTAAAAGTTGTAGAGCTACCTTTCTGGGGAAACGAAAACGAGCAATTCTTTTAGGTAACCAAGGCTGATGTTTTCCCAAGGCCATTTGTGCTGCTAACAAGAGACATCCTGGTGCTATAATAGCTGGGAAACCAGGTGGTACAGGGAATAAAAAGGGCAAAGCCAGAAGAAAGATAATTATACTAAAACCTCGTTCGGAAGTTTCTTCTAAGATATCTTGCAAAGTGAGTGGATGAGTGGCTAACCGCTTTAAAAGCGTCTCGATATCTTGAGAAAACCTCAGATGCATAGCATGAGTTTTGCTAAATCAGGTGGAAAATCGCGATATATATTGCTGATGTTAGCAATTGCATTCCCATTACGGGTATTCCATATTAGAAGTCAACAATTAACTAAATGATATTTGCTAATTGCTGAAAACCCCTATAAAAATTTCTCCTGAAAACGCTCTAAGAAATCGAGAGCATGGTTGCGAAGTTCGTAATATTCCCTGGATTCTTGAATCGCATGGCGATCGCGCGGGTGGGGAAAAGGGACTGCTAAAATCTCTCCAATCGTCGCTTCTGGCCCATTGGTCATTAAGACAATGCGATCGGACATATAAATTGCCTCATCCACATCATGAGTAATCATCATCACCGCCTGTCGATGACTTTCCCAGATATCGAGAACTTGTTTTTGTAACTTGCGTTTGGTTAAGGCATCTAGCGCCCCAAAAGGTTCGTCCATCAGCAACATTTTCGGACGAGTTATTAAGGCACGAGCAATCCCTACCCGTTGTTTCATCCCGCCGGAAATTTCATCGGGATACTTATCGGCAGCATCCGTTAAATTTACCATTTCTAAATGTTCGTTAACTAAACTGACTTTCTCGCTACGACTAGTCCCTCGATACACTTCATCTACCGCTAGGCGAATATTTTCCCGTACTGTCAGCCAAGGCAGCAAGGCATAATTTTGAAACACCATCATTCGTTCGGCCCCAGGTTTGCGAATTTCTTTGCCTTCTAACGTCACTAACCCTGAAGTCGGTTTCTCCAAACCGGCAATAATTCTCAGTAGTGTCGATTTACCGCAGCCAGAGTGACCGATGACTGAGATATATTCTTCTTCGCCAATCGTCAGATCGATCCCGTTGAGAACGACAGACTGACTGCCATCAGCTTTGAGAAAAGCTTTGACCAGGTTTTCAATAACCAGAAATTCATCGCCATGAAAACCATTAGATTTCTTTCCAGAAAGGGTGCTAGTGCGAGTCATGATAACCTCCTTTGAGCGAGTTTAGGACATAAAGAAAGAGCGAGGTGCATTAGCTCGAATTTCAAAGCTATTGAGATAGCCGACGGGATCGCTAGGATCGAAGGCTTTGCGATCGATAAATCTCTCGGCAGGTTCTAGCTTGTAATCCTCTTTGGGACATTCAATGCCCATTTCCGCCGCAATCTCCCGATAAAGGTCGGTTTTCCAAGCTTTACGAGCAATTTCTTCAGCATTTTTGGGAAAGTTAGGCAACTGTCCCCAACGCGCCGATTGCGTCATTAACCAAAGGCTGTGGGACTGCCAGAGAAAAGTGGAATGATCTCCTGCTACTGTAGCTATATCGGGCGGTAGGTCGAAGAAAATCGTCGTTCCTAGAGAGTTGACCAGACGTTCTTGACCATCAAAACCGCCATAGTTATAATCGCCGACAATTCCCGGTCGCGTAAACTTATCGATGGGTGTGCCTGCTGCTTTGGGTTTTGCTCCGGTAAAGGCTCGCTCTGTAATCAATTTGGCAACTTCTTCGCGATTTTCCGGCTTGCTGCAATATTGACAAGCTTCGATCGTCGCTTTGACGAGGGAACGATACGTCTTGGGATTTTCTTGAATAAACGATTCTCTCACTGCCAAAACGCGGTCTGGGTGTCCCTTCCAGATTTCTCGCCCCTGAGCGAAGGTAAAACCAACTCCCTCATTGCCAGTAATGGCTCTCGTATTCCAGGGTTCTGCCACCATATAAGCCTGCATTGCCCCAATCCGCATATTGTTGACCATCTGCGGCGGCGGAATGATGATAACGCGAAATTCCTTTGATGGGTCTATATGCATCAAGGCTGCTAAATAACGGACAAAGTATTCATAGATAGACGAACTGAGAACGACTGCCCAAATCCGTTGGTCTAGTGGTTGGCTTTCAAAGTAGGAGCGCATATCTTTCCCAAACGCTTCCAGATTGCCATTGTATTCTTGCCACGGGCGCAATCCTGCCTCCCACATGGCTCGATTCATGGTCATCGCATTGCCGTGACGGTGGATGGTCATGGCTGCACACAAGGGAGCGCGACGTGCCCCTTCTGCTCCTGTTCGGGCGTTGGTGACGGCACCGGAAACCACCGGGGAAGCATCGAGTCGTCCGAAGATAATGCCGTCGCGGGAATTTGCCCAACTCGCCTCGCGGCTGAGAGTGACATTTAATCCATACTTGCGAAAGAACCCTTTTTCCCAAGCAATGGCAAAGGGAGCGCAGTCATTGACGGGAACGTAGCCAACGGTGAGATTGGGTTTTTCGAGGGTTTCGGGTTTGACGACTTGTTCAACGGCTAGGGCGGCTTCTGTGAGCTTTTTGGGAGAGCGGTTGGTGTTAATTGTGCAAGAAGAAAATGCGATCGCGCTGGCAGTGGCTCCCAAACCCAGCAAGGCTTTGCGCCGAGTCCAATTATTGCTATTCATTTTTCTACAAACCTCTTCTGGTTAAGAACGAACGGGGCGATGAGTGACCCAAGCTTGAATCATTACCAGGATATAGTCGAGGACTAATCCCGTGAAGCCAATGACAAACACCGCTAGAAAAACGGAACTCACGTTGAGGCGATTCCATTCATCCCAGACAAAAAAGCCAATGCCAATACCGCCCGTGAGCATTTCCACCGCGACGATTACCAGCCAAGCAATGCCCAAACTAATCCGCAAGCCTGTAAAAATGTAGGGCAAACTGGCAGGCAGAATCACCTTGACTATTCGCCTCCAGCGAGGCATTTCCAGCACTTGCGCTACTTCGAGATAGTCTTTGGGAACGCTAGCAACGCCCAAGGAAGTGTTGATAATCGTTGACCAAAGTGAAGTGATGAAAATCACAAAAATTGCCGATGGCTCTGCTAAGTTGAAAATAGCTAGAGCAATGGGCAGCCATGCTAGCGGCGATACGGGTTTGAGAACTTGAATAATGGGATTGATAACCAGTAGGGCAGTTCTGGACATCCCGATTAAAAATCCGACGGGAATCGCGACTGCTGCCCCCAGCACAAACCCCAAGCTGACGCGCCGCAAACTTGCCAGCAATAACCAACCAATTCCTAAATCTCCAGGGCCGCGCTGATAAAAAGGGTTTAAGATAAAGTCCAAATTCTTAATTAGTGCCTCTGGTGGAGTCGGCATCATTTCGTGTCGGAAAAGCGCAATTATCCACCACAAGGCAATCAATCCTAAAAAACCTGCCGCAGGAAGCAATACGGTTTCTCTAACTACGACGAGTTTGATACGCCTCCAAGCGACTTGTCCGGCAACAGCAAGCGTTGATAGGTTCATCTGAATCCCCTCACTTGTTGAAAGTAGGTACGAGAATGCAGAGCAGTACCAAGCAGGATTGCTGATGAGGGCAAATTTTTAAAATGCCGTCTCTTCAGTCTCCTCTCAATGCCGACGAGGTTAGCTGACGGGCTAGGACTGAGAGATGTCCTTCTCTACTCAAGGAGAGTTAGAGATACGCCCCACAATTGGTTCCCCCGTTCCTGCTTCAAAGATGAAGCAAAAGATTAGGCTGACTTACTCTGAACTTTCTAATCAAGATAACACATTCTCAAAATATGCATTGTCTGTCTGGCGACAGTTGCTACTTTTCGGTGACAATAATATGCAAATCTACATCTTTGAGATAGCGCATCAACTGTTGTACTGGGGAACCTTTCAAGAATAACTGCCAGCGAGATTTATGCGTGTGTCCCAGGACAACTTGAGTAATGTGGTATTGTTGGGCAACTTCTGCGATCGCCTGCGTTACATTAGTCGCTTCAATCCGCAAAAATTCCCCTCCCAATTGCCGACACAATTCCTCGCACATTTCAACATACAAACTTTCTTCTTTCGTTAAGAAGCGATCGGGATTGCTCACGTATAATCCATAAAGACCCGCTCGCATATTACAAGCTAACCTACCTCCCCGACGCAATAACTTAGCAGAGTAGGGATAGGTAGAGACGCAAACTAAAACGCGCTCTTTGATATGATAATCGTGATTTCCTGGTTTAGTCTTTTCCGCCCCTGTTTCTATTTTGTCTGCAACTTCCCGCAGTGCCAATTCGCGTAGTGCAATCAAATGACGGACTTGAAAGAAATTTTGTAGCGATTGCTCAATTTTTTCTAGTGCATAAATTTTCCCCTCTTGAAGGCGCTCAATTAGCGTTTCTGGGGTAACATCTACGACGACGACTTCATCTGCTTCGTTGAGAATGCGATCGGGAATTCTTTCTCTTACAACTACTCCAGTAATTTTTGCCACTAGATCGTTAAGACTTTCTAAATGTTGAATATTTACGGTGGAAAAAACATCAATTCCTGCGTCTAAAATTATCTCCACATCTTCATAACGTTTATGACGAAGCGAACCGGGAATATTGGTGTGAGCGAGTTCGTCAATGAGTACTAACTGAGGTTGACGCGCTAAAATCGCATCGGTATCCATTTCTTGAAAGAGAATTCCCCCATAATTGATGCTTTGACGAGGGACAATTTCTAATCCTTGGGCTACCTCTGCTGTTTCCTCTCTTCCGTGCGTTTCTAAGAGTCCTATAACAACATCAATTCCCTCTTCTTTTAGTTCTTTTGCTTCTTCTAGCATTCGATAGGTTTTTCCTACGCCTGGTGCCATGCCAATATACATCCGATGCTTGCCTCTTTTATGGGAGGCAGAAGAGATATTTAGATTGGTCAGTTGTTGGCTGGAAATCATTTTTTTATCTCACGCAGAGGAGCCAGTGCGTTGGGCGGGTTTCCCGACTTGAAGCAACTGGCGTTCGCAGAGGCGCAGAGGAGAAGAAGAGAGGTTAAGCAAATTTACGATCGCTTTTCGAGAGCATCTAATGCTAAATTTAGCTTGAGAACATTGACACCTGGTTCGCCAAAAATTCCTAAAAATCTTCCTTCTGTATTTTGGGCAATTAAAGCTTCTATTTGGTTAGGAGGTAGAGAACGTGCCTTGGCAATGCGATCGCTTTGTGATGTAGCTGCTTTTATACTAATATGAGGGTCTAAACTAGAACCAGAAGTATAGACTAGATCGGCAGTTGGTTGAATATTTTCTTGTTTTAAATTAGTAATAGACTCTTCAACTCGTTTTTTTAAGTCTGGGTTACTCGGTGCTAAATTACTTGCCCCAGAAATTCCAGTTGGTTTAGCTTCTCCTCCTTCACTATAATTAGTGGTACTCGGACGACTCCAAAAATATCTGTCTGAAGTAAAAGTTTGTCCAATTAAAGCAGAACCGACAATTTCATTGCTGGCATTAGTTATTAGACTGCCATTAGCTTGATAAGGGAAAACCAATTGACCAAAGGCTAACATCAGAAATGGATAAAGAACAGCAGTTAATATCCATAAAAATAAAGTTGTACGAATACCGACAATTATTTCTCGAATAGTAGACATGGTTTTGAATGATGAAGTAAAGTACTAAAGCGCTACTAAGAACTTTAAATTAAAATTTCTTTGGTTGAAAAATGACAAAAAATAGATAAACAGATAACCCTAAAGTAACACAGCCCAAAACTCCAAGAGAATAAGCTTCTTTACGAGTTATTTCTACTCCATAAGAAGCATAAATAATTGGAGCAAATAATAAATTAAAACAGAGCATAAGGAAAATCAAAAACGGCAAACGATTTCCCCTAGACTGTTCGGCAACGATCCTCATAAACTCATCAACTCTTTTCATACATCTCTCCTTATCTATCTGCGTCTCTGCGTGAAATAAAATACACCTATTTATTAAGCCAAACCGACTATTGCAATTAACACATCAATTACTTTAATCCCAATAAACGGTGCAACAATTCCACCCAAGCCATAAATTAAGATATTTCGCATCAACAATTGATTAGCAGTTAACGGTCTAAATTCTACGCCTTTAAGTGCCAAAGGAATCAAAGCAGGAATAATCAAAGCATTATAAATTAAAGCCGATAAAACGGCAGATCGCGAGCTAGCTAATCCCATAATATTAAGACTGCCAATTCCTACCGCAGCAAACATAGCTGGAATAATGGCAAAATATTTAGCAATATCATTAGCAAGAGAAAATGTGGTTAATGCCCCGCGAGTAATTAATAATTGCTTGCCAATTGTGACTAGATCGATTAATTTTGTTGGGTCGGAATCTAAGTCCACCATATTAGCAGCTTCTTTCGCCGCTTGAGTGCCAGAATTCATTGCCAAACCAACATTTGCCTGTGCCAAAGCAGGGGCATCATTGGTTCCATCTCCCGTCATTGCCACTAATTTTCCTTGTTCTTGTTCTTGTTGAATGACGGCAATTTTATCTTCTGGCGTTGCTTCGGCAATGAAGTCATCTACTCCCGCTTCTTGGGCAATAACTGACGCAGTAATGCGATTATCGCCCGTTAACATGACACTGCGAACGCCCATGCGACGCAACTGTTCAAAACGATCTCTGATACCTGGTTTGATAATATCTTTGAGATAAATTACGCCGTACATATCCCCGTTTAAAGCAACCGCTAATGGAGTTCCACCTAAGCGAGAAACTCGTCCATATGCTTCATCTAGTTCGGGTGGAATTTGACCGCCGCGAGAACGAACAAATCCTTTAATAGCATCAACCGCACCCTTGCGATATTCCGAACCATTGGGTACGTCTGTTCCACTCATGCGGGTTCTGGCAGAAAATTCAATCGCTTCTGCTTGTTCGCTATCAAAATCGATCCCCGCACCCAATTGAGAAGCAAGTCTGACAATCGATTTTCCTTCCGGCGTACTGTCAAATATGCTAGCAGCAAGGGCAATATTGGCGATCGCTTGTTGCGAGTGACCGTTGACGGGGATAAATTCTTCTGCCAAACGATTTCCTAACGTAATGGTTCCCGTTTTATCTAATACTAGAGTATTGATATCGCCGCAAGCTTCTACTGCCCGTCCAGAAGTCGCCACGACATTGAATTGTGCCACGCGATCCATCCCAGCAATCCCGATCGCGCTAAGCAATCCGCCAATCGTAGTCGGAATGAGGGCAACTAAGAGGGAGATTAAGGTGACGACTCCTACCGGACTGTTAACGTAATTGGCAATGGGAGGAATTGTTGCAACGACGATGAGAAAGACTTGGGTAAGAACTGCCAGTAAAACCGTCAGGGCAATCTCATTGGGAGTTTTCGTGCGTTCTGCGCCTTCGACGAGGGCAATCATGCGATCGAGAAAACCTTGACCGGGATCGGCAGTCACGCGGATAGTTAATTCATCAGAGATAATTTTTGTCCCTCCCGTGACGGAACTGGCAACGTCCGAACCGGGTTCTTTGAGAACGGGTGCAGATTCTCCGGTAATGGCAGATTCATCGACTGATGCCACTCCCTGAATGACTTCTCCATCCACTGGAATGATATCGCCAGCAATAACTCGGATGATGTCGCCTTTACGGAGTTTGGTAGAATTGATTTCTTCAGTCGAACCATCTGGCAAGACTCGTTTTGCTGTCGTATCGGTTTTAGTGGCGCGTAAGGAGTCAGCTTGTGCTTTTCCTCGTCCTTCTGCAACCGCTTCGGCAAAGTTGGCAAAGAGAACGGTTAAAAAGAGAATTATAGTTACTAATCCATTAAATAAGCGTTGATTTTCACCAGGAACAGTGCCAAATAAATTGGGATCGAGAGTCAAAAGTGCAGTAATAATTGTGCCAACCCAAACGATAAACATGACTGGGTTTTTGAGTAGCACTTTTGGGTTGAATTTGACGAAAGATTGCTTGAATGCCTGTTGATAGAGTTTTTGGGTGTCAACTCGTTTTTGTTTCCTGCGTCTTCCGAGTCTTTTTTGAAATCTTTCAAATCTTTTTTGATTGTTCATATTGAGTGCGATCGCAGTTTTACTAATAACTACTGTCTACTGAACTACTAAACTACTGACTAGCAATTTGAAAAGCTTCTGCGATCGGACCTAATGCAAGAACGGGGAAGAAGGTTAACGCACCGAGAATGAGAATTACGCCTGCCGTTACTCCCGTAAATAAGATAGTATCAGTGCGTAAAGTCCCCGAAGTTTCGGGAACGGGTTGTTTGCGAGTCATGCTATCAGCAAGTAACAATAAAGCAGCGATCGCAATATATCTTCCCGCTAGCATACTGACAGATGCACTTAAATTCCACCACAGGGTATTGTCTCCTAACCCTTCAAATCCCGATCCGTTATTTGCCGCAGCAGAAGTGTATTCGTAAACGACTTGGGAAATGCCATGAAACCCAGGGTTACTAATGCCTGATATAGTGTCAGGAAAAGCGAGAGTAATAGCACTGGGAATTAAGATGGTGATCGGATGAATTAGTAAAACAACACTGCCTAAAACTATTTCCCGCTTTTCAATTTTTCGTCCTAAAAATTCGGGGGTTCTTCCCACCATTAATCCTGTCAGAAAGACAGCTAAAATCAGAAAAACAAATAAATAAGCTGTTCCCGTTCCTTGCCCGCCCCAAACGATTTGTAGGAACATATTAAATAGGGTGACAAAACCACCAGGAGGCATTAAAGAATCGTGCATTCCATTGACAGCACCGCACATTGTTGCTGTAGTAGTGACTGCCCACAGTGCAGTTTGCGCCCACCCAAAACGGACTTCTTTTCCTTCTAAATTAGGTGCAGTTTCTCCTAAAAGATTGTTGACAATAGGGTTGCCTTGAAATTCACCAATAGCTGCTACTGCAACTAAAATTACATAAATAATAAACACCATCCAAAAAATTAGCCAACCTTGCTTTTTATTCTCTGCTATAACCCCATAGGTATAAATTAGAGAAGTGGGAATGGCTATCATGGATACAGTTTCAATTAGGTTAGAAAAAGCATTAGGATTTTCATAGGGATGGGCAGAATTAATCCCAAAAAAACCGCCGCCATTTTCCCCTAATTGTTTAATGATTTCAAAGTGAGCGACTGGCCCTCTAGCTAGCGTTTGGGTTGCTCCTTCTAGGGTCGTGACAGTTGCAGGAGGTGCTAACGTTTCGGGAATGCCGAGAATAATTAAAATAATACTGCCGACTAAAGAAATAGGTAGTAAAATTCGCGTAATAGATAGGGTTAGATCGACATAAAAATTTCCTAGCGGCCTTCCAGTTAATCCTCGAATAAAAGCAATACCAACAGCAAGTCCGGTGGCGGCTGAAGTAAACATCAAAAATCCTAGAGAAAACATTTGTGAGGCATAGGAATAAGTCGTTTCTCCAGAGGAATGCTGTTGATTAGTGTTAGTAACAAAGGAAATCGCAGTATGGAATGCTAAGTCCCAAGTTGGCGCGCCCAATCCAGTGGGATTCAAGGGTAAATTTCCTTGAAACATGAAGATGAAAAAGACAAAAACTGCCATCACTAGATTGCTTATCAGTACGCTTTTGGCATACTGCCAACCTGTCATATTTCTATCTGGACGAACTCCACTGAGTCGATAAATTAAAAGCTCAATGGGTTTTAAAATAGGGTCGAGGTAAGTATTCTTTCCCTGAAAAACCCTAGCCATGTAAGTTCCTAAAAATGGAACAATTGCTACGATGATGACTAGCGTTAAGGCAATTTGTAGAAATCCTTGCAACATGATTAAGAAATTGCGTGAATCGCTGGCGGATCGGACGCGATCGCGTTGTTATAATCAATCGATCGCCAACTTATTTTTCTGTCCCATTCGCTGACATTAAATATCTTGTCGATTTTCCTAAAATTCGTAAATCTATCGGCAATTATAAACATCAGTTCTGGGATAAACAGTTTTAAGCGTTATCTAAATTGATAAATATATATCTCTAGATATAGATAATTTGTAAAAAGTGGAAATGATGAGCAATGACCGGAAGGAAAAATCTTTGGCACAAGTTCAGGAGATTTCTGAGGAGACAAGGACGGGGTAAGTCTAAATCCTGGGTTATTTTGCTAGCCTTTGTCTTTGTCATTGCCTTGGAATATATGACTCCTTCGGAATATGTATTCGGGTATTTTTATACGGGTTCAATTCTGCTGGCAAATTTTCTTTCAGGAGGAAAAGCGACTTTAGCAGTGACGGTAGCGGCTATTCTTTCAACTCTGTTGAATCTATTTATCCCGACTATTCAACTAAAAGATACGGCTACTATAGTCAATCGATTAATTGCTACTCTAGCGCTAGGAGTAACTGGATGGTTAAGCTATCGCATTCGCCGCTATGAAGATGCGATCGCGCGTCAACGAGAACAATTAAGCAGCCAAAAAAAACTTGCTTCCCTACGCGAAGACTTTGTTTCCACCCTCACCCACGACTTAAAAACTCCTATCTTAGGTGCGATTGAAACGATCAAAAGCTTTCAAAACGGGCATTTTGGCAGAGTTACTTCGACGCAGGCAAAAGTGCTAGAGACGATGGCGCGATCGCATTACCATAGCCTGCAATTGATGCAAACCTTACTCGATGTCTATCGCAACGACACGGAAGGACTACAACTTCAACTTCAACCCATCAACCTTGCTACGCTAGCTTCGGAAGTCATTACCACCCTTACCGAGTTAGCCGCTTCCCGTCAGGTTTATGTTGTCATGAACTGCGCTAACTCCGATTTTCGCTCTCACTTTTGGGTAAATGGCGATCCTCTCCAGCTTCAGCGCGTGTTTAGTAATCTCATCGTTAATGCGATTAACCATTCGCCCCGCAGTAGTAAAGTCGAAGTTACACTAGAAACCGAAGGAGAACAGAATGTCGTGAAAGTTTGCGATCGCGGATTGGGTATTACTAAAGAAGAATTACCGCACCTGTTCGAGCGCTTTTACCAGGGAGCAAGTAACAGACAGGCGACGGGTTCGGGTTTAGGGCTATATCTCAGTCGGCAAATTATTGAGGCGCATGGCGGTACAATTTGGGCAGAAAATCAAATGCCCCAAGGGGCTGTTTTTGGATTTCGCTTACCTGCTAACTCATGAATCAACTGCGTATCTTACTCGTCGAAGATGATGAACTGTTTCGCTTGGGACTGCGCGTGCGACTGCAACAAGAACCGGAGTTAGAAGTAGTAGCAGAAGCGATCGATGGCGAGAGTGCTGTAGAATTAACCAATCAATATTTGCCGGATGTAGTAGTGCTGGATGTGGGAATCCCAGGTATTGGCGGCGTTGAAGCCTGTCGTCAAATTAAACAGCATCATCCCAACTTACCTGTGTTGATTTTAACGTCTCATTCCCAAAAATCCCTAATCGAGCGTCTGATTGCGGTTGGAGCTTCTGGATACTGTTTAAAGGGAATCGAGTCAGAATCGTTGATTCTGGCATTGCGTTCCGTCGCTGCTGGTGCCTCTTGGTGGGATGCAACTGTTACCGCAGAAATTCGTGCTGCTGTGACTCATAATGCTTTAACTCCTCCCTCTCCAAAATTAGACTTTCCCAACCCTCTCACTCATCGAGAATTAGAAATTTTGACGCTGATTGCCGCAGGCCAAACCAATCAAGAAATTGCAGAAAAGCTGCAAATTGCTACGGGAACCGTGCGAGTTCACGTCCATGCTATTTTACAAAAACTGGACTTGCGCGATCGCACCAGTGCAGCAATTTGGGCACACCAACAGGGATTAACAGTAATCAGTAATCAGTAATCAGTTACAGGGAGCGATCGCATTAATCTTTGCGCGATCAATTGTTAGCTTGGTATCGAGAAGCGATCGCAGAAAAATATCGCTTTTGCAGGAGGTCTTATGTAGTTGTTGAAAATTCCGTTATCTAGAAAGCAGTAAATGGAAATCAGCCAAATTCTCCATATCCTACTTGCTTGTTAGATAGGTCGTTTCTATTTTCAAAAATAGGATTAAAACTGTAAATAATGCATTAATTGAGAGATTAACTGGCTATTTAAGGTAAGACGGCGCTGTAGATCGGCTAAGTTTCGATAAGTCCCCTTTTCCTGTCGATTTTGAACGATTAATTGGACTATAGAAGCTTCTAAAAAGGGAATTTGTTCGAGTTGTTCGACTGAAGCAGTGTTGGGATTGACTCGCTGGGGGGATAATAAACTCTCAGGGTCGGAGTAACTAAAATATAAGATAGCTTGAAGGGGTTTGAGGCGTTGGACGGGTACGCTAATGGCTGCGGCAAGATCTTCGACACAGAGGAACTGAACTCCCATTCCCGTCAATTCTACTAAGGTTCGCGCTTGATGGATGGAAATTCCGGGCAATCGCAACCAATCATCGATACTCGCTTGATTGATATCAATTTGAATGCCAAGTTCGATCGCGATCGCCACTTCTTCGAGAGATTGAAAGCGATAGTAAGGATCGCCCAAAATTTTGGCACGGATTTTTTGTCGATTCTGGTTCAGCCATTTCATGCAATGCGATCGAGGAGTTGGCGGCGTTTTTGTTCAAATTCGTATTCGGATACTAATCCATCTTCTCGCAGTTTATCGAGTTCCCGCAAAGCTTCCGCAATTGCCCCTATTTGAGAGGGTTCGATTGAGCCTAAATTTGCCTTCGAGATTGGCTGATTGTTAAACTGGCAATTAAACTGTTCCGAATCTTGTAGGAGATACCATACTGCATCTATCGCGCTGGCAATTCTGGGAATTGGTGTACTCCAAAGCAGTAAGTAAATTACTCCCCATAGGGGCTGTCCTAGATAGAATTTGTGCAGTCCCGTGATGGGAATTGGGAGAACTGTGGCTAATAGTGCCATGATGACGGCAACTTTTCGACTTTTTGGGCGATCAAAGAGTTTTTCCAGTAATTCCATAAAATCAAAAGTATTTCGTCAGTCGCTTTTTTTACTCTAACGTTTTTGACCCTAGTGCTGTGTCAAGTTTATACTGATACTAGTCTTGGGGAATTTTTCTGAGTTTGAGGACATCTGTCAAAGTAGAACAGTAAGTCTTCAAACCAAAAGTTGCAGGCGCAACCACATTTTGATAAGTGAAATGACGATAATTTAAGGAAAATCTATCCCAAGCTGCCATTTGAATCCGAAAGACAGCAATAAAGAAATTAGCTAACCAAATAGATAAGGGAATCCGAAAATAAATTTTTTTATGGAAATAGGAGCAAATTTCTTCTATGGCATCATTAACAATTAATCGTTTATTTCCTAAAACATATTGCTGGCTTGATGGCTGCGGTGGAGGATTATCAACTAAATATTTAATAATTTGAGCGATGTCTCGTGCGTGGATAAAGTGAAAACTACCATCCGCTTTGAACCAACGAATTAAGTCTATCCATTTCACCACATCAGGTAAACCAGAGTAAATATGAGAATAGGGTTTATTTTCATCTCCTCCTACTACTAAAGTAGGAAAAACAGTCGTTATTTTTTGCGCCAATGCGAGTTGAGATAATCGAGAATAACATTCATATTTGGTACGAATATAATCGGTTCCTAATTCTCCGGCTTCTGGCAATAAGTTATTGTTGCGATCCAAAATACTAGCCGTAGAAAAGTAAATGACTTGCTGACAAATATTCGGATCGAGTAAATTAATTAAATTAATTGTTTTAACAACATTAGTTGCAAAAGATTCTGCTGCCCCTCCCCAACTGGTAGCCGCTAAAATAGCCACTTCTATCGTTTGTAATAACTCGCGATAGGTTTCAATTTCTTGCAAATCTCCCGGCAATATCGTTATTCCAGGACGTGCCTGATAATCAAATTTCAGTTTCTTCGGGTTTCGTACTAATAAAAATAATTCGTGTTGGGTTTCCTGAATTAGTTCTTCTGCAAGATAGTGACCGATACAGCCGCTAGCACCAGTCAAAAAAATCTTCATATAAAATATCAAATGGATTGAATTCTCTTACAGAGTTTAACGTTAATTGATTCGAGTTAGCATTGGGCGATCGCGATTGAGTCCTGATTCGTAAATGCGAAATGCTTACTGTAGAATGGTTTTAGCGATTACTATCCCAGTGCGATCGCTCATCCCCAAAATCTTACTTTTCACGGGATCTGGCAAAAAGAAAATGGAATCTAAACCTTTCTTGATAGTTGACGAACAATCGATTTCTTTCCAGCAGGCAATTAGCTATCTTCAAACTTCAGGAAAGCTGGGAATTTTCCTCGAAGAAATTTTGCGCCAACACATAATAGAACAAGAACTGCACAAAGAAAACGGGATGGATATCGATCCTTCAATAATCGAGCAGGCAGCGATCGATTTTCGTATGCAAAATCAATTGAGCGATCCCAATCGGTTTCAAGAATGGCTCGCCAGTAATGGTCTTGATTTCGTCACTTTTCACAATCGGCTGGCTTTGATTTTTAAGCGGGAGAAACTCAAAGCTCAGGTGGCGAAGACGAAATTACCAGAGTATTTCATCGAACGCAAGATTTTTCTCGATCGCGTCGTTCTTTCGCGGATTCTGGTTGACCAGCGAGAACTGGCTGAGGAGTTACGCAGCCAAATTGAGGAAGGGGCTAGCTTTGAGCAACTTGCCAGAGAGTATTCCCTGAGCGAAGATCGCCTTGTTAATGGCATGATGGGTCCCGTCAGCCGGGGAACTTTGCCAGATTCCCTTAGAGCCACTATTGACGCGGCAACCCCTGGAGAGTTAGTGGGCCCGCTAGAACTCGATGGACGTTTCGGTTTATTTCGAGTCGAGCAGTTTCTGCCGGCTTCGTTAGAAGATAGTCAGTTAAAGGCAGCTTTAGAAAATGAGATTTTTGAGCGATGGCTAGCAGAGAAAATTCAAAAGATGAGCGTCAAGCTACAAGTGGATTGAGAATTGTAGGCGATCGCTCCTCGCAACTCCCTTGGGACAAGCCACCTTTTTGCTGGTTGAATTCCCAAGAGCAAGTTCGCTTGAAAGCTCTCGCCCAGACTTGTCGTTATAGTCTTGGGGAGAAAATCTGGCCTGGAGAAGAGCTTGGCTATCAGTTCTTGATTGTTTCCGGTCAAGTCCGCTTGCGGGAAGCAGAAACGGCGAAAACGCTGGCAATTCTCAGACAAGGAGACTGGTTTGGCGATTTGCTGGAACTTTCGGGGCAGTTCAAAGCCGTGGCAGCTAGTAAAGAAGTTATCGCGATCTGCTGGAAGGCAGAACTTTGGACGGAGGCTTCATCCACAGAAATACAGCGATTCTGGCAGCAAGCCCGATCTCGCTACCAACCCCAAGGCGATCGCCTTCCCGAACTTGTATCCGGCTATCCCTTTGTCGCCAGCCCCAACACGGCTGCTGCTTGCCTGACGATGGTGGCACAATACCTGCAAAACCCAGCCCAGTTGGAATGGGTGCAGCGACAGCTTCGGGGACAGCATCCCCAACATCTGCTCGAAGCTAGCGAAAAATTAGGGCTGCAACTGCGGCGGTTAGTCGCTCAGTGGAGCGATCTGCAACAGTTGTCGTTTCCCGTTTTACTGCACTGGCAACGAAAAGATTGGGTTGTCGCCTACGGCGTTAAGGGCGATCGCTTAATTGTCGCCAATCCCCTCAATCGCGAGGGAGCCTGCGAATTGGTGCCAAAATCTCTAGTCGAAGCAGCTTGGGACGGCAAATTGTGGCAAGTCGAACTGCTGCAACGCCAGGAAAAATTTAACCTGAGTTGGTTCTTGCCTGCCGTCTGGCGCTATCGGGGGTTGCTGAGCGAAGTCCTGCTAGCCTCTTTGACTTTGCAACTGCTGGGATTAGGCACGCCCATTATCACTCAGGTGATCATTGACAAAGTGATGGTGCAACAAAGTTTGCCCACTTTGGATGTCATGGCGATCGCGCTCCTGGCTATTGCCATCTTTGAGGCTGTTTTGGGGATTCTGCGGCTTTTCATCTTTACCCATACGGCTCGACGCTTAGATCTGAGTCTCTCTGCTCAGATCTTCCGCCACCTGATGCGACTGCCCCTAGCCTATTTTGAGTCTCGGCGCGTGGGAGATACGGTCGCACGGGTACAGGAGTTAGAACACATTCGCCAGTTTCTCACCGGAACTGCCCTGACGGTCGTCTTAGACAGCATCTTTGCGGTAGTGTACTTGGCGCTGATGTTTTACTATAACGCCAAGCTCACCTTGGTTGCCCTAGCAGCGATTCCCTTTTTTGCCATTCTGACCTTAGTGGCGACTCCGGTACTGCGCTATTGGCTGAACGAAACCTTCAATCGCGGTGCCGATAGCCAATCCTTTCTCGTCGAGACGCTTGGGGGAATTCATGCCGTCAAAGCCCACGGAGCAACAGAGACGGCGCGAGAGCGGTGGGAAGGCTTGTTCGCTCGCTTCGTCCGCACTGGCTTTAGAGCTTCGACGACTTCCAATATCAGCAGTAATATCAGCAGTTTTCTCTCTAATTTCTCTTACCTGCTGATTCTCTGGTTTGGAGCGCAATTGGTCATCGAACAAAAGTTTACAGTCGGTCAGTTAGTGGCTTTTCAAATGCTTTCGAGCCGAATGACAGGGCCTTTGCTGCGCTTGGTGCAACTCTGGCAAAATCTCCAACAAGTTTTGCTCTCGGTAGACCGAATTGGCGATATTCTCAATGTGGCTCCAGAAGCAGAACCAGGAACGGGTCTGGTTTTGCCCCCCTTGAAAGGTCAAGTCACTTTTGACCAAGTTTTCTTCCGCTACCGCCCCAACCAAGAACCCATCCTGCGAGGAATTTCTTTCACCGTGCAACCGGGAATGTTTATCGGTATTGTCGGACGGAGCGGTTCTGGGAAAAGTACCCTCTCTAAGCTATTGCAGCGCCTTTACCTACCGGAATCTGGACGCATCGCGATCGATGGATTCGATCTCAAGAGCGCCGATCTGGCTTCCCTGCGACAACAGATTAGTGTCGTCTTGCAAGAAGACTTTCTCTTCAACGGCACTATTTTGGAAAATATTACGCTCGGCAATCCCCAGGTTAGCGCCGACCAAGTTGTCCAAGCCGCTCGCTTAGCCGCCGCCCATGATTTTATTAGCGAACTTCCTCACGGTTACGAAACCATCGTGGGTGAGAGAGGTGCAACTCTGTCTGGCGGTCAGCGACAGCGCATTGCTCTAGCTCGTCTCTTCCTTTCGCCTGCCCCCATCCTGCTTGTGGACGAAGCGACTAGCGGCTTGGATAGCGAGACGGAACAGCAAGTGCTTCAAAACTTCGAGCGCTTTCGGCAGGGCCGCACGGTTTTCGCGATCGCCCATCGGTTTGAACCCCTGCAAAAAGCTGATTTAATTCTGGTATTGGAGAAGGGAATCCTGATGGAACAAGGAACTCACCCAGAACTGATCGAAAAGAAAGGGCTGTACTGGTCGCTCTACCAACATCAGCAACAGCGATTCTAGTCAAGGCCAATTTATCAATTTATCATATATTGTCACAATTTTTACCAAAATTAAAATTAATACATGATATAATTAAAGGTTTTGCTAAAATATAAGTGGAGTCTAGAGTGAGATCTACCAAAATGAATGTTTCAGGACTGAGTAAAAAGACTCTGCACTACTCTCTCCTGATGAACCTTGGAGGCTCCAAATATGCTTAGTACATTAGAAAGATCCGACTTAAAAAACTTTCAGTCTAATGCCTTAACATCCTCTCCAGTGGCATTAGAGCGACCTTCATCCTCTTTAGGAGTGATGCCGGAATTATTGGAGGCAGATATTCCCCTAAATAGTCTGCACAGAGCAAGTGATGGTTTAGGAAGCATCCCAGAGCCGAATAACACCCTGGGAACAGCCTATAACATCGGTGTCTTGAGCGGCACTCGTAGCTTCACCGACTTCGTAGGTTCCAGCGACACTAACGATTACTATCGCTTCAGTCTGAACGGCACCAGCAATTTCACTCTCAACTTGAGTGGTCTGAGTGCTGATGCAGATGTGGAAGTCATTCGGGACGGGAACGGCAACTTAGTACGCGACGCTTATGAGGTCATCGGAGCTTCAACCAATGGTGGCGCTAGCCCCGAATCGATCATTCTGCGCGGCTTGGCAGCCGACACTTACTATATCAGGGTTAACCCCTACGGCAGTGCCAACACTAACTACACGCTGAACTTGACAGCAACATTAGGTCTGGGAGTGGCTCCCGAACCCAACAACAATCTGAGTCAGGCTTATACTATCAGTCCAGCCACACATCCTTGGATTGTTCAAGCCTACCTCAATGGTACTCGTCAATTTAGCGGTTGGGTTGGTTCTACGGACACTAACGACTACTACCGCTTTAGCCTGGGCACCCCTAGCAACATCAACCTAGCACTGACTGGGATGAGCGCCGATGCGGACTTGCAACTTCTCAACTCCAGTGGCGGATTGATCCAAGAGTCAAGTCGCGGGGGTAGTTTGGATGACTCTATTAACCGAGAAGCCTTAACGGAAGGCACTTACTACGTCCGAGTCTATCAATGGTTGGGCGACACTAACTACCGATTGAGTTTATCAACACTCAAGCCAAGCAATTTGCTGCCTGTGGAAACCAACATTGGCACTCTCAGCGGTTTCCGCAGCTTTAGCGATCGCGTTGATACCACAGACACCGCAGATGTGTTCCGCTTTGCGATCGGTGGCACCCGCAACGTCAACCTGATCCTAACAGGTATGAGTGCGGACGCTGACTTGCGACTGATTCGGGATGTCAACAGTAATGGTCTTGTCGATTCAGGTGACGAAATAGTGCGCTCCATTCGTGGTAGCAATTCCCCAGAATGGATTAGCCGCTCGTTAGGAGCAGGCACTTACTTTGCCCAAGTG
>CAYTUO010000017.1:20073-23279 GCA_964441015.1 uncultured Pleurocapsa sp. | reverse complement strand
TTACTGATTACTGATAACTGTCCCCCACACTCCCTCCCCTTAACCTATTAGGTAGCACCATAGGTTTCTTTTAGGATTTCATCGTTATCGTCAGCTATAGTAGCCACGAGGGTAATTGCCCTGGAAATTTCTTCTGGGGAAAGATCGGCAACGGTACGCTGAGAGAGAACGATAATTTGATTATTTGTAATGCCAAACCGAGTTTCAAAGGTTTCTGACCAGTTCATCTCTAACAGTTTCCGCATTAGTCCAGTTTCATCTTTTGCAGGCAATTTTAAAACAGGCGACCAAACGGTGAGGAGATCTTCATCACTTTCTCCGGTTAACTGGACGAAGACTTCTACGCTACCGTACTGAAATTTCCACAGATAACCCCCTTCTGTCTGAACGACCATAGCGCTGTTATTTTGCTCTAGGCTAGAAATAACCGTTTCGATGACTTCCTTATGGGTGCTGGTTTGTTCAATAAATTCGTCGGTTATTGCTTCGAGTTCGCGATCGCTTACCGACTTATCTAAGTTTTCACTGCCAACGGTTTCTGGATTAGGATTGGACATAGTTATCTCCAAGTCTAGTTTTTCAACGACGATCCTTAATAAAGATTAATATCAATAGTGAAGTTTAATAATAGACAATAACTCTACGGCGTTAGCGGCAATTTGCCTCTCGATCCTAATTATGATTATGCAAAGTTTTCGTCAGCAACTGCCAATAGAAGCAGTCAATTTAACTTCTCAAGAGGATGGCACGCGCACTCGCATTCTTCAAGCAGCGTTGCGTTTATTTGCGGCTAAAGGCTATGAAGGAACGACGACCAAGGATTTAGCATCAGCCGCTAAGGTTGCCGAAGGCACGATATTTCATCATTTTGCCCATAAAAAAGCAATTCTGGTGGAAGTGGCTACTTCTGGTTGGGTTGATATTCTAACGGATTTGCTGACAGAACTGAGCGAGATGGGAAGTTATAAGGCGGTTGCTCAAGTGATGCGGCGGCGGATGCTGCGATTGCAAGAAAATAGCGATCTGTTGCGCGTATGCTTTATTGAGGCACAGTATCATCGAGAATTGCGCGATCGCATTCAGTCTGAAGTCATCGCCAAAATGACTGATGTGGCCGAGGCTTTTTTTCAGACAGCAATGGAAAGAGGAATTTATCGCCCCATGAATCCCAAAATTGTCGCTCAAGTTTTCTTGGGAATGTTTGTGATCGCAGGGTTTTCTAATGAGACTATCCTAGACTCTAATTCTTCTCCCAAAACACTCCAAGAAATGGCAGAAGGCATTGCCGATATTTTCCTCAACGGGGTATTAGTGAAAGAATAGGCTTGAGGGAAACATTGCGCTCTTTGCGCAACTACAAACCATGATTATCATAAAATCAAAACCTCAACCACCCGTCAAAAAATTCCTCTCTCGATTAGGGGATTGGTGGGATAAGGGAATAGCACTTTTAGCCCTCGCCAATTTGATTTTAGTGTTGTTTGATTTAACTTATATTCCGCTCCGAGATTTTTGGTTGCAAGGAAGAATGCAACTTTTTCTTAAGATTGGCCCAATTGAGCGAGAATTTCCCGATCCTCCCTTAAAAGTTCTTCCTTTTCACGTTACCGATTGGTATGACTGGGTTAAGGGAATTGAACCTTATCAAGAAACAGAAGAATATCTACAACTTGTAGAAGAACTCAATACTGAAATTAATGAAATTGCTTTGCAAACTTTAGAGCGACAAAGACAAGAAATTACTCAAATAGAAGAAAAAAACATCGATAAAATTTTACAAGAGTTGCGCGATCGCTCCGTAGAAATGATTGAGACAAATCCCTTTCAGATTGCTAATAAAACGGGGACATTAGAAAGAATTAAAAATAAAATGCGAGAGCGGGTTTTAGGCACCAAAAAAACCTCATCTAAAAAAGCTTTTGAAATCTTTTGGAGTCGAGAATATTTAAGAAAAAAAGGGTTTAGGCAAGAACTGAATTTTTTTGAACAAGAAATTAAACCCTTAATGGAAACCAACTATTATCGTCCCGTCGGCGAAACAGGAGAACCCGTAGATAATTTTGGACTGCTCGATTTTCCATTTTTTATCATCTTCTTGTCTGATTTTCTCCTGCGAACTTGGTTGATTAGTCGCCGTCACACGGGAGTTAGTTGGTTCGATGCGATGCTATGGCGTTGGTATGATATTTTTCTCCTAATTCCTGTGTTTCGCTGGTTGCGCGTCCTTCCCGTGATTATCCGCTTGCACCAAGCAGAATTAATCGATCTTCATGCCATTCAAAAACAAGCAAGACAGGGATTTGTGGCGAGTATTGCCGAAGATCTTACCGAAGTTGTCGTCATTGGGATAGTCAACCAGATTCAATCTTCCATCCGTCAAGGAGATCTGAGCAATTTACTCTCTAGACGTAATGTTCGAGAATATATCGATCTCAATCAAGTCAATGAAACCGCAGAAATTTTCAAATTGACGATTAATACACTTGTCTATCAAGTTTTGCCAAAAATTCGACCGGATCTAGAAGCACTGCTGCAATACAACATCAAAAAAGCGATCGCACAATCGCCTGCTTACCGAAACATTCGCCACTTACCAGGAGTAGAGAGATTACAAACTAACCTAATCGAACAACTGACTAAACAAATTTATCAAGCTCTTTGGGATACAATTACTAGTCTTTTAAAAGAAGACCCAGTCTTCGATAAACTTCTAGAACACCTAGTCACCAATTTTAGCAAAATCGTTAGTTCAGAAATAAAAACAGAACAAAGTTTAGAAAAAATTGAGTCATTACTCATCGATTTATTAGAAGAAATCAAAATCAATTACATTCAACGACTATCGCAACAAGACATAGAAAAGATCCTTGAACAGACTAGAACAATCCGCCAAGTTACTCAGACCTCTTGAGAAGTCAGCAATAGAATCATTTTCATCCTTCATTTGCTAAACTATACGTAAGGACACATTTCTGGCGAGAGTTGCGATCGCCGGATTAACCTATCCAAACTTTGAAGAAGTGGGTCTTGCCCGCTTTTTTTTATTGCCCTATTTCCGATGACTCATCCGCTTATTCCTCAAATTCTAGAAATGGCGACTCTGATCGCCGAAGAACTGGGATTAGAAGTCGTGGAAGTCGTTTTCCAAACGAATAAGCGACCGCCAGTGCTGCGAGTAGACATTCGCAATCCTAGCAGCGATACGA
>CAYTUO010000017.1:0-20063 GCA_964441015.1 uncultured Pleurocapsa sp. | reverse complement strand
TCTAGAAGCTACTTTAGATGAAACTGAAATTATCCCTAGTTCTTATGTCTTAGAGATTTCTAGTCCTGGAATCTCGCGACAACTGACTACCGACAGAGAATTTATCGCTTTTAAAGGATTCTCCGTCATCGTGAAAACTTCTGCCCCTTATGAAAACCACAAAGAATGGCGAGGTAAACTTCAGGGGCGAGATGAAGCAGCTATTTACATCAACCAAAAAGGACGGGCGATCACAATTCCCCGTCCGCTTGTTGCCACAGTCCAATTAGATAGTTAACTTCCATTGCTCAATCAATTATTTTAAAAAACTTAGGAGCATTAGATCATGTCACTGGTTAATTTGCCCGGTCTGCGGGACATGATTGAAGAAATCAGCCAAGGTCACAACTTACCCAAATCTGCCGTTCATGAAGCTTTGCGCGAAGCCTTACTCAAGGGCTACGAACGGTATCGTCGCTCTCAAAGTCTCGAACGCCATCAATTTCACGACGACTACTTCAAAAACTTTGAAGTCGAACTCGATACAGAAGAAGAAGGCTTTCGCATTCTATCGACCAAAAAAATCGTCGAAACCGTCACCAACAGCGACCATCATATCGCACTTGAAGAAGTCCAACAAGTTGCAGCAGAAGCTCAATTAGGAGACGAAGTAGTCTTAGACGTAACACCCGAACAAAAAGAATTCGGTCGTATGGCGGCGATTCAAACCAAACAAGTGCTGCTACAAAAACTGCGCGATCAGCAGCGCAAAATCATTCAAGAAGAATTTCAAGAGCTAGAAGGCACCGTTCTCCAAGCCAGATCCCTCCGATTCGAGAGACAAGCTGTTATCATGGCAGTACAAAGTGCCTTTGGTCAACCAGAAGTCGAAGCAGAACTTCCCAAGCGAGAACAATTACCCAATGACAATTATCGTGCCAACGCCACCTTTAAGATCTATCTCAAAAAAGTTCGAGAAGGCTCTCATCGAGGCCCCCAACTAATAGTCTCTAGGGCGGCGGCGGGTTTAGTTGTGGAATTATTTACCGTTGAAGTGCCTGAAATAGAAGAAGAAGTCGTCCGCATCGTTGCCGTCTCCAGAGAGGCAAATCCGCCCTCTCGCCATGTCGGACCCCGCACCAAAATTGCCGTGGATACCCTAGAAAGAGATGTCGATCCCGTCGGAGCTTGTATCGGCGCGAGGGGTTCCCGCATTCAAGCCGTTGTCAACGAACTCAGAGGCGAAAAAATAGACGTAATTCGTTGGTCGCCCGACCCAGCAACCTACATTGCCAATGCGCTCAGTCCCGCACGAGTAGATAAGGTGGTCTTGGTTAATCCAGACGAACGACAGGCATTAGTCTTAGTTGCAGAAGATCAATTGAGTCTAGCCATCGGTAAAGAAGGACAAAATGTTCGCCTAGCTGCCCGTCTGACGGGTTGGAAAATCGATATTAAAGACGTAGCAGCCTACAAGACAGAAACCGACAAAGAACCAGCCATCCAAGTCAGTGACCAGTGACTGGTGACTAGTGATTGGTGAATGGTGATTGGTGAATGGTGATTGGTGATTGGTGAATGGTGATTGGGAATTACTCTACTGTTCACTGTTCACTGCTTACTGACAACTGATAACTGATAACTGATAACTGATAACTGATAACTGATAACTGTAAATGCAGCCCAACCACAGACGTTGTATTAGTTGTCGTAAAGTAGCACCCAAAGAATCATTTTGGCGGATTGTCCGAGTCTATCCCTCGCGACAGGTACAATTAGATCGGGGGATGGGGCGTTCTGCCTACATCTGTCCCCAAGCTAGTTGTCTTAAGGCAGCTTGCCAAAAAAATCGACTAGGGCGAGCGCTAAGAGCCTCCGTACCCGAACATATCTATCAAAGCTTGTGGGAGCGTTTAGCGGCTGTTTCTGGTCAAGAAGGGAGCTAATCTCTGAAAATTTCTCGCTCTCTTGAGTTCTTAGATCCCAGTCATTTGTCATTATCGCTAGCATAGGAGGGAAAGTCTTCATCATCGTTTTAGCGCTCAATTTTTCAGAAAAAGTCAACTATGTCAAATGTCAGCAGCCCTTAGTCCGAAAAACTGCGACAACTAGGATCGAGTCAGGGGGATAGTGGATGAACAACGAAAAAGTTAGAATTTACGAATTATCAAAAGAATTGAACTTGGAAAACAAAGATATCTTGGAAATTTGCGGTCGGCTCAACATCTCCGTTAAAAGCCACAGTAGCACGATTACAGAAACAGAAGCGAAACAGATTAAAGCAATGGCAGAAAAATATACGCCCAGCCACGCTGCCAAAAAAAGTCATGGATCTGCCCCAACTGACAAAGGGAGCGATCGCCCGTCACCAACTGCCAAAGGCGATCGCAAGCAGCAAATTTTAGCCATTCATCACAAGCAAGAGCGATCGAGCGCTAACGATTTCCAAGCTTCGGCTAAAGCACCAGTTCTGGCTGCCCCACCGCGTCCCCCCGTTAAACCCGAATCGTTAACCCCCTCTACTCCCCCACAAGCGAGTCCTCCTGCGACTGAGCCATTCTCGCCTGTTGCCAGCCAAGCAGAAGCTGCCAAACAGCCGTCAAAATCCCTGTCTTCAAAAACAGAAGAACCAGCAGCGACAGCGCTAAAGACAGAAGCCACTCAAATGGTCAGACCTCCAACGCGGCTGACTCAGCCAACTGCTGCCAAAGGAAAAGCTGCCAGCCAGCAGCCCATTGCCGAATCGACTCAAACGACTAAAGCAGCCACTCTGTCTGAAATTACGGCGCAAACGTCTCTACAGAGTCCTAAAAAAGTAGAGAAAGTAGCGCAAGAAGGTTTGCTTCCGCAGCTAGCAGCAAAACCCCAAGAAAAAAAACTACTGCAAGCACCCGTTCAACTGGAGTTAAAACGACCGCCTCAAAGACCGCAAGATCGTCAACTTACCCAAGAATTAGTTGAAGGGGCTGTCGAACTAGAACCAGAAACTCCTTCAGAGGAAGGAGACTTAGAAGAGGGGGATGCACTCAAGGCAGGCAAGAAACAAAAGCAAAAATTGAAGCGGCCAACGCTGCCTCGTCAGGGAAAACCTCAAGGTTGGGAGCAAGAGGAAGAGGAAGAACGGGAGATTGCTAACAAAGCTGGCAAAGCTGTCAGCAAGGGCAAGCGCCGTGCCGTCGTTATCGATGATGAGGAAGATTTTGAGGACGAACTAGGATCGACAGTCATTCCGACAAGTGTCAGTCTGTCAACGGCTCGTCCCCCCAAACCCAAGTCTACAACTCAGCCAGTCGCCGCTAGTCACTCTAAAGCCAAAAAACCATCTCCTAAGCCAGAGGGCAGCGTTGCCAAAGCTAAAACCGAACGGCGAGAGACCAAAGAGGTCGCCGATCGCCCCGATAAAGTGGTGATAACGGGCAGCCTGACAGTGAGAGAACTGGCAGATTTGTTGGTCGTTCCAGAAACCGAAATTATCAAGCATCTCTTCTTCAAAGGGATTCCCGTCAACATCACCCAAACCCTCGATCTAGAAACGTCTCGCTTAGTGGCTCAAGAACTGGGCACGACCGTAGAAACTGCCCCAGAAGAAACAACGGCTGCCAAGATTACTGAAATGCTGGACGCGGAGGACTTAGAAAACCTCCAGCGCCGTCCCCCCGTCGTGACCATTATGGGTCACGTCGATCACGGCAAGACGACCCTACTCGACTCAATTCGCCAAACCAAAGTGGCACAAGGCGAAGCTGGTGGCATTACCCAGCATATCGGCGCTTACCACGTGGATATCGAACACGATAGCAAACAAGAGCAGATCGTCTTCCTAGACACGCCCGGTCACGAAGCCTTTACCGCCATGCGGGCAAGAGGAGCGCGAGTAACCGATATTGCCGTGCTGGTGGTCGCGGCTGACGACGGAGTTCAACCGCAAACGCGAGAAGCTATCTCTCACGCAAGAGCGGCTGAAGTGCCTATCGTAGTGGCGATCAACAAAATTGACAAGGCGGACTCCAATCCCGATCGCGTCAAGCAAGAACTTTCAGAATTGGGCTTAGTTCCTGAAGAATGGGGCGGCGAGACGATTATGGTGCCCGTGAGCGCCCTCAAGGGAGAAAATCTCGATGGCTTGTTAGAAATGCTCCTGCTGGTAGCAGAACTCGAAGAACTCTCGGCCAATCCCGATCGCGCCGCTAAAGGAACCGTCATCGAAGCCAACCTCGATCGCACCAGAGGCCCGGTAGCCACCCTGCTGATCCAAAATGGAACCCTGCGAGTCGGGGATACGATCGTCGCCGGATCGGTATTGGGGAAAATTCGAGCCATGATCGACGATCGCGGCGCAAAAGTAGAAGCAGCGACTCCCTCCTTTGCCGTAGAAATTCTCGGTCTCAACGACGTACCCGCCGCCGGAGATGAATTTGAGGTCTTCGAGAACGAAAAAGAAGCTCGTGCCCTTGCCGAACAGCGAGCGCAAGAAAAACGTCAATCTCGCCTGCAACAAGCAATGTCGGCTCGACGAGTCACCCTAGCTGGCATCTCGGCTCAAGCCCAAGAAGGCGAACTCAAAGAACTCAATCTCATCCTCAAAGCAGACGTTCAAGGTTCCCTAGAAGCTATCTTGGGAGCGCTCCAACAACTGCCGCAAAAAGAAGTGCAGATCCGCGTTTTGTTAGCGGCTCCTGGCGAAATCACCGAAACAGACGTGGCCTTAGCTGCTGCTAGCGGTGCCGTCATTATCGGCTTTAACACAACCTTGGCTAGCGGTGCGAGAGCGGCGGCGGATCAAGAAGGAGTCGATATCCGCGAATACGATATCATCTACAAACTGTTAGATGACGTTCAAGGAGCGATGGAAGGTCTGCTAGAACCCGAAGAACTCGAATCTCCTCTGGGACAGGCAGAGGTGAGAGCAGTCTTCCCTTCCGGTCGCGGTATGGTGGCAGGCTGTTACATTCAGTCGGGTAAAGTGGTTCGCAACCGCTTTGTGCGCGTCCGTCGCGGCGGTCAAGTCGTTTATGAGGGGATTCTCGATTCTCTGAAACGATTTACAGAAGATGCCAAAGAAGTGGCTGCTGGCTACGAATGCGGTATCGGCGTTGCCAAGTTCAATGACTGGAAACCAGGCGATATCATTGAAGCCTACGAAAAAGTCATGAAACGCCGCACGCTCAGTCAGTAATCAGTGATTAGTGATTAGTGATTAGTGATTAGTGATTGGGGTGGGAAGGCAGCTATGCAGAAGGGAAATCCTTACCCTTGTCCCCTTGTCCCCTTGTCCCCCCACACTCCCAGTCACCAGTCACCTTCTCACCAATTCCCCATTCCCTATTCCCTATTCCCAATGACTTTTAGATCTGAACCGTTTTTGTGGATTCATTTGGCAGGGATTGCGATCGCGCCCCTATTCTTACAAATCGTTTGGTTAGGATTAGCCGTGGGCGATCCTCTGCCTTTTGTGTGGCTAGAACTGCTGTTTATAGTTGCGATCGGTATCTTGCCCATCTTTTGGATGCAGTGGCAGCGTCCTTTTGATATCTTTAGTATTCTCTTCCTAGCACTTAAACCAGAAAAGTTGACTCCGCCACAAAAACAAATCCTCAGCCTCTTTAAAACCAGGAAACAGCGAATTTTGAGCTTAGTCGTGGCGCTAGGGATGAGTTGGATCTTGTGGCAACTCTATCAGCTAGCACCTTTAGCTGCGATCGCCGCCTCCGTCCTACCACAGTGGCGCATTCTTGGATTGCTGATAGCTGCCCTAGCTTTTCTGGTTAGCAACCTGTTCGTGCAAGTGCCCGTCAGCGTTTTAGGGGTACTATTGACCAGCGAACAACAATTTAGTGCCACCGAACCTTATCTAGTTGCTCAAATTCCTCAACAATTTACTGTTCCTGGTTTAAAAGTTGAGAAAATCCTACCAACCATAGTCACTGACTAAAAATCGGCTAGTACAGCACGGCGGAAATAAAGATCTCAACATTTCTAATGGCTAGTTCGTCGGTGAGTCAATCGGCTCAGAAAGATCGGATTCTCGTAGTCGATGACTCTCTGGAAAATTTACTGCTTGTGGATAGTATCTTGCAAGAAGAGGGATACGAAATTATTCTAGCCAAAGATGGATTAATTGCCCTCGCTCGCGTCAGACAATCTCCCCCTCATCTCATCTTGCTGGATGTGATGATGCCTGGAATAGACGGATTTGAAGTGACCAGGCAAATTCGAGAAGATAAGAACCTCCCCTATATTCCTATATTGCTGATTACGGCGCACGATCGCCCTAGTGCAGTCAAAGGATTAGACTTAGGAGCAGACGATTTTATTCGCAAACCCGTCGATGTGGATGAATTGCTAGCGCGAGTGCGATCGCTCCTGCGTCTCAAACATAGCGTTGACGCATTAGAACAAATGGTGAGAGTGCGCGAAGACTATATGTCTCGCCTAACCCACGATCTTCGCACTCCCCTAGTCGCTACCGAGCGCGTATTTAATCTTCTACAGCAGGGAGCTTTTGGAGAACTATCATCCCCAGTTTTAGAAGCGATCGCTACCCTAGCTCGCAGCAATCGCAACCTGTTAGATATGGTAAACACTTTACTTGAAGTTTATCGCTACGAGTTTGCTCAAAAAGCCTTAAACTTTGTCCAAGTTGAGATTAGAGTGATCGCAGCAGAAGTTGTGCAAGAATTAACCCCCTTAGCGCAAGAAAAGGGACTCTCTCTCATCCTAGACGTACCCGACAGCACCAAGGGAAAACCAGAACCCCTAAGCTTTCGAGTCAAAGGCGATCGCTTGGAACTGCACCGATTATTTACTAATTTAATTGGCAACGCCATCAAATTTACCGAACAAGGATCGGTTCGAGTTCGCCTGCGCCAATCTCAACTTTCGTCAGATTCTGGAGAAGCTACAACCTCCTGGGTAGTGTTTATCGTGCAAGATACCGGGCCGGGAATTTCCCTCCAAGAGCAGCAATTTCTCTTCAATCGCTTTCGGGTTGGAAGCCACAGACAGTCTGGAAGCGGTCTAGGACTTCATCTGTCTCGTCAGATTGTGGAAACCCACCAAGGGACGATCCAAGTAAAATCCGAGTTGGGACGAGGTAGTATTTTTATTGTTCGTCTTCCTGCGGTCACTGAGGAAGGATAAAAGGCGAAACCTGCCTTACGGCGATCCCCATAGGTTATGATTTTGGTTAGAAACCATAATAGTTTCAGGAATTACAGATAACAAGTCTGTAGATCCACTAGCCTCATATCAGTTGTCCAACTTTCAACCTAATCCACCAATGACCAATAGCTTCACTAAAACTGTTCCCAAAATTTATAGCTTGCTGAGTATTGGTCAACGAGGGGTAGGGAAGACAGTTTTTCTGATCGGTAGCTGTATCGAACTTTATACCAATCAATATGAAGAAAGCGGTCAGCAATTGTGGTTTGATTGCGAAGACGCTGAAGCGCAGCAAACCCTTGAGAATATCCTCCGCCAGGTAGTTCAAACGGGTCAGTATCCGTCAGCCACCATGAGAATTACCAATTTTGATTTTAGTCTCAAGCTTCGCAGCCTGTGGGGAACGAAGACCCTCTGTCAATTTCGCTGGTGGGACCCTCCTGGAGAATCTTGTCAGCTTTACAATCCCGCCTTTCTGATGATGGTGTTGAATTCAGATGGATACTGCGCGTTTATCGATGCTAGCGCGATCGCTGAGTGCGTCGATGACCCGCAAGCACTTGCACGGGTTTTTGAGCCAGTCAAATCAATTGCTGATATGCTCTATAGCAACAATTTACGGCATCCTTTTGCCATTATTCTCACCAAATGCGATCTCGTTCGCTCAAATTCATCGAATTGGCAGAGTTTAGAGAAGAGTCTTCAACCCCTAAGAGACCTTCTAGATAAACTAGACGTTAATTATAAAATTTTCTATTCAGCCATTCCGATTGTCACGACCAATGGAGTTTTTAATTTAAAGACCTCTGAAGCGGTAACTCCTATTCTTTGGCTAGTCTCTAAACTCAAAAACGCCGATAATCTCAATTTAAATGAGGGCACAATTCATCCAGTAGTTTAAGTAATTTTTAAACGCGAAAAACCCACTCAATAATCTCAAAAGTTTTTGAGATTTACTTATCAAGTATCTTCTTATATTAATTATGTCGTTGCTTGTTGGTCAAATCGTTTATACTAGCTTCTTTAAAGTAGGGTTTAAAGCGCTTTTTAGCCCACGAATTCCTTCAGCCATTCAGCAAGCTTTTATTCAACAAATTGTTTACCAAAATTGGGATACTTACAATCCTCCCAACGCTGGATATAGAGCGGCTTACTTGTATCAATTTTCTTGCGATCGCAGTCTATTTGGTTGGTTGTATAACGAAGGAACAGATGACTTAGGACGTTCTAATATTCCCTACTGTATTGGTTATTATCTAACAGGACTCTTAAGCACCGTTCAATTAGAAAATATTTTGACTTGTTTAGATATCGGCCCCGTTGCCATTATCAATCGTCACCATCCTCCAACCGATTTAGAAGATCTGATTATTCCCGATTTTTGCAATTATCAATCGGCTCGCATTGGGGTTGCTATTTCTTCAGAGATTCGCAGACAAACTCACAGGGAACTATTACAAAAAAAGTTATTGAGTTTGTTTGTTTCCCTGGAAGACACTGAAAGACGAGCTTCACTTAACCCCTCAATTGATAGAAAAGCTAGTCACCTATCTAACTCCTTATCGCTAGCAAAAGCGGAAAAGAATTTGCTTGGACAGCAGTCTATGAGTACCCTGAAAATCGAGAAGATTTTACAAGAATTGACAGCTAAACCGATAGGAATTCAGGGAGTTGCCTTAGTTTCGGCTGAAGGACAGCCCATTATCTCTCCTATTGGGATCGATAAGAATAGTACTCTAATTATGGCTGGAAGTATGCTGTATCTTGCTAAAAGTACGCAAGATGAATTGCATTGGCCAACCATTGAATCGATTTCCGTTCGCGCACAAGAAGGTCATGTTATTCTTGCTAATTGTAATCCTGATGTTTTCTTGCTTGTCAAAGCCGGTAAAGCATTAAGTGGTCTTCTGGAAGGGGAAATCAATCGCACAGTGGAAAAGCTACAAGTAGCCCTGCAAAATCTCCAAGAAACGACCCTTGAAATCCAACCCGAAGTTTTACCGCAGTTAAGCGCAGAAGTCTTACCCAGAATCGATGATGTTTTATACGAACTCCATCGCGAAACGCCTTTGACAAACGATGATGAAATTAGATACAGAGGTCGTCGGACGAATCTGTAATTTAAAATAAACCATAGACTGACTTTTTGGCGGGTAAAAATTTCCTATCCATCCCTTGTAAGACCAAACCGCACAACCGAGATAAAAGTTCATCAATTACGTTAACGCTTCAGGTGCCATAGTCTCATTAGACTTCTTGCTCTTATTCGGGGAAAGGGTAAGGGGGAAAGGGGAAAAGTCTAGTTTTCCCTTTCCCCTTTCCCCTTTTAAGTGCATCTGAATTAAATTTTTTGATTTATGCAAGAGGTCTATTATGTACTACCATCAAGGCTTTCGCTTCGGCTGCATCGGTCATGGCTGCATCTCGCAGTTGCTCTCGTAAGTTAGGCATGACAGCAAGCGCTCTCGTCCAGTCGGGGATCTGTGCGCCAGCAGGGTTAGAGAAGTAGTCCTCTCCCGCTTCTGCGATGACTTGTTCAAACAGTTCTGTTGTTACTTCCTCTTGGTGGCGATCGAATTGCAACTGATTGAATCGCGCATCGACAAAGTACTGACGGGTATAGTCTTGAGCTTCTCGCCGGAATTTAATCCGCAGGGAATGGAGATGTTCCTGGGTGAGAACAACCTGTTCTGTCTCCGTTAGCGTCCGTAAAATGGAACGGAAAATGTCTCGGCACATTTTTTTCAGTCCTTCGTTAGTGGAATTGCCGACTACTTGATGCTTGTGGTCGAAAATGCCTAAATCGATTTGGGCAATCCGTTTCTGGGCAACATTGCGATATACTTCTGCCAGCAAGCCAATTTCTAGGCCCCAATTGCTAGGAATGCGAATATTGAGCGCTAGATCACTTGTGAGGGCAAATTCTCCTGAAAGCGGATAGCGAAAGGCATTGAGATAGCGTAGGTAATTTTGATAGCCGAGAAGTTCTGTCAGTGCCGTCAGTAAAGGGGTGACAAACAAACGCATGACTCGACCGTTGAGCTTGCGAGATTCACTGCTGATACGCGCATAATAGGCTTTAGTGAAGGCAATCCCGAATTCTTTTTCGAGTAAAGGAAAGAGGAGTCTTAGCGGGTAGGAGCGATCGTAGGTGGTAATATCGGCATCGTGAAGTGCGATCGCTTCAGCGTCTAGGGAAGCTACACCCAATCCCAGCCAAACAGCGCGACCTTTGCCTTTAAAACTGGATAAATCCAAATTGCGATCGCCTAAAGTTTCCAGAATGTAACTCACTCGCCTTCCATTTTCCCAAATGACTACTGTCGGCTGGGGCAACAACTCAAAAAATTTGACCGCTTTGGCATATTGCGCGATCGTATCGGCATACAAGCAAACCACTACCTTTTTAACAAAAACGCACTGCTGGAGATGATCTCGAATCAGGGATAAAGCTGGTCTTTCTAATTCTTCATATAAGGCTGGAATGATGATCGCAGTTGAGGCCTGTTCGCTCAGTTGAATTAATTTTTCCTCCAGGAGTTCCAAGTTACACCCAAAATCGTGAATCGTCGTAATTAACTCCTGTTTATAGTCCATCTCAATCTTGAATTATTAAGGTAATTTAAAGTAACCGTATTAACTTTAATAATTCTGGCATAACTTCCCTAAACTGCTGTGTCTGCTTTGATACCACTTTCTCAGACGGGGTACAAGGGAGCAGAGGAGCAGAGGAGCAGAGGAGCAGAGGAGCAGAATTAATCCTTTCATCCAAAATCTAAAATCCAAAATCTGATAAGTCACCAATCACTAATCACCTAGACAGGCCTTAAGCTTTGACGATCGCACCAAAATCAGCTAAAACCCTAGCGTGATTGCGAAGTAGTCCCAACAAATTGAGTCGATTCTTCCTAATATCGGGATTTTCGTCCATTACTAATACGCTTTCGGCCCCGTCGAAAAAGGTGCTAACGGTTGGCGCAATTTTGGCCAAAGCATCGACTAATAATTGATAATTTCGCTCAGCTTGAGCAGCTTGCGTTTGGGGAACCAATTCGACTAGCGCATCATAAAAAGCTTGTTCTGAGGGCTTCTCAAATAACTCTGGACGCACAAATGCTGATGGATCGAGGTGTTGTTTGTCCAAATCCCCTTTAATCGCTAGACGAGCAGAACGATTGACAGTTTCGTAAATCTCATCCAACATCCCGTTATTGCGAATAGTTTGGAGAAATTGAGCGCGATCGCGCACGTCTAATAAATCTCTCAACGCCCTTTCTGTATACTCTGGATCGTCTTCTCCCAATACGGCATTCACCAAATCGTAATCAATCTTCAAGTCGTCTTCCAATAATGTCTGGATGCGTTGAAGAAAAAATGCTTGCAAAGAGGCGAGGGGAGAGTCTTTATCGGGATGGGCAACCGCAAAATCGGCGGCACCTTGTTCGAGTAATTGTACCAGATCGATCGGTAACTGAGCATCCCAAGTAATATTAACGATCGCGTTCGCCGCACGACGCAAGGCAAAAGGATCGGACGAACCCGTTGGCAGCATCCCCAAACCGAAAATATTCACTAGCGTATCGAGGCGATCAGCAAGACCAACCACTTGTCCCGTCAAGGATTCCGGCATTTTATCTTCTGCGGTTCGCGGTAAATAATGCTCAAAAATTCCCTGGGCGACACTTTCTGGTTCTCCACTGACGAGGGCGTATTTTTGTCCCATAATCCCTTGGAGTTCGGGAAACTCGTAGACCATTTGCGTCACCAAATCTGCCTTACACAAAGTAGCAGTGCTTTCGATCTCACTGCGTTGTTGCGAGTCGAGGTCTAGTTGTTCGGCAATCTGTTGAGCAATTTCGATAATTCGGTCTACTTTATCGCGCATCGTGCCCAACTCTTCTTGGAAAGTAACGTTGGCGAGTTCACTTAAGTAGCTTGCAAGCGGTTCGTCGCAATCAGCTTGGTAGAAGAACTGAGCATCGGCCAACCTAGCGCGAATGACCCGTTCGTTTCCTGCGGCGATAATCTCCGATTTTGCTGGATCGCCATTGGAAATGGTAATAAAATTAGGCAGTAGAGCGCTATTGTTCTTCTGGGAAGCCTTGACAGGAAAATAACGCTGGTGAGTGACCATTACCGTCGAAATGACTTCGGCAGGCAGACTTAAAAATTCTGAGTCAAATTTTCCGACAACGGCGGTGGGATATTCGACTAAGTTCATCACTTCATCCAACAAATCGGCAGGGATATCTGCCACACCCCCTAACTGCTTAGCGGCGGTTTCTACTTCCTGTTGAATTTCACGGCGGCGGAGGTTGGGATCGGCTTCAACATAAGCAGAACGCAAGCTGGCTAGATAATCTGAAGCTTGGGGGATCACGACGGGATCGGGGTGTAAAATGCGGTGTCCCTGGGAGATGCGATCGCTGCTGATGACGGTCGAACCGTTGACCAATTCCAGGGGCAAAATCTCGCTATCCAACAGGGCTACTAACCAGCGAATCGGTCGTGGGAAGCGCAAGTCACCATCTCCCCAGCGCATGAATCGCCTTCCCTCTAATCCCGTAATCCATTGCGGCGCAAGTTCTTGTAAAATCTCAGCAGTTGTCCGTCCGGGAATTTTTTTCTCGACGAAGACAAACTCTCCTTTTTCCGTTTCTCGAACGAAGAGGTCTTTTACGTTTACGCCTTGTTTGTTGGCAAATCCTTCGGCAGCTTTCGTAGGTTTTCCTTCTTTAAAGGCGGCGCTAGCGGGAGGCCCCTTGATCTCTTCTTCGCGATCGCTCTGTTTGCTGGGTAGTCCTTTAATAAGTACTGCCAGACGGCGTGGAGTTCCGTAGGCTTCTGCCGCTTCTAAGGTCAAAACTTGCTCTTCTAGGCTTTGCGGAAGGCGTTTTTTCCACTGTTGTAGCGCTGCATCGACAAAATCTGCGGGTAACTCTTCAACTCCGATTTCTAATAAAAAATTCATGTGACTTTTGAAAGCTCCTATTAGTAAGGGTATTGACATTTGATCTTATTTTTCTTGAATTACTCTGAATATTTTAAATCTGGTTATACGCATAGCTTACATTGCATTCGGGCCGCGATCGCAGCCTTAATAGATGCTGGCGATCACTTATCTCAAACTGACTTGGTGATCTACACTCGAAATTGGCTTGCCACTATAGCTATAACTGTTCTAAATGCAAAATTCAACTCTTCACCTCCCTAGCGAAGTTTTTCAGGTGGAAGGTAAAGCAAAATTTCAAATTGGCAATGCTTTCTATCGTCGAGCTAGTCAAATCACGCGAGATCTAGGCGTTTTAGCGGCAGCAATCTATAAATCTGATGCGGGAAGTCTGCGAGTGATAGATGCAATGAGCGGATGCGGGGTGCGTACCCTACGTTACTGGTTAGAAAGCGGTGCGGATTGGATTTGGGCAAATGATGGCAACCCAGAAATAAAACCCATATTAGAGAGGAATTTGAAGGATGCGATCGCGTCGGGGCACTGTCAGATAACCCAGACTGATGCCAATCGCATTTTTTTCGAGTGCTACAATCGCCGAGACTATTACGATCTAGTCGATGTAGACAGTTTTGGTTCGGCTGCTCCCTATTTTAATACCGCTTTATGGGCAACTAAAATCGGTGGACTGCTTTACCTTACCAGTACAGACGGACGCACGGCAACGGGTCATGCACCAGAAAACAGTCTCAGTGACTATGGAGCCTATGCTCGCTGCCATCCCGCTTCTCAGGAACAAGTGCTTCGACTACTCATTGGTAGTGTACAACAAGCCTCAGCAAGTATGGAGTTAGGTGTTGAGCCGATTTTTTCCCTGTTTACGGGTCAAACCTATCGAGTCATGCTGCGTTTGCTCGCAAAGCCTTGTTTAACGCCTGAAAACTATGGATTTCTTGGCTATTGTCACCACTGCGGCGATTATCAAACGGTTTCTTGGCGAAAATTGGGACGGGTCGTTTGTCCTCGCGATCGCACTCCTCTAACTCTCAGCGGCCCCCTGTGGTTAGGGCAATTACACAACCGAGAACAGTTGCAACGAATGCAGTCTTTAGCGCAACAGTTTGAATGGTTGCAACGGGTAGAATTGCTGGCAACAATGGCAGCAGAAGCCGATTTCCCGCCCTACTTTTACACCCTGCGAGAAATTGGACGACGGGGCAAAATGGATCTTCCCAAGCGATCGCATTTCATTCAAGCCCTACAAGAGCAAGGTTATCGCGCCACCGCAACTCATATTAACGCCCAAGCCATTAAAACCAATGCCGATCTAACGACTTGCATTAGAATAGGACGGACGTTATCTTATTCCTAGTCCTAGCGGACATCATCTAATTAAATTCGTTAAATTTTAGCAGTAATTCTGAGTGCGATCATCTCGCTCACGGTCATATTATCTGCACTTTGGATGTGATATAACATTCAAAATCTTAGTTTTCTTCCTTTTGCGATCTTTTTCCATCCTTCCTGGTAAATTTCAGGCTATTTCCATTACCTTTCATTTGTAGCTATCTCATCCTCAAAATATGACAGCCATATTAGAAATCTCTGCTGGTACTTTCATCGGCGATCGCTACCGGATAGAAACCCTTTTAGGACAAGGGGGATTTGGTCGCACCTATCTAGTCTGCGATCAGCAGTGTTTGGGCGCTCTCTGCGTCCTGAAAGAATTTTTTCCCATTACCAAAGAAGAAAACGCCCTAAAAAAAGCGCTCGAACTATTTCAAAGAGAAGCAAAAGTCCTACAAAAACTAGATCACCCTCAGATTCCTCAATTTTTAAACTGGTTTGAAGATCGAGGACGCTTATGTATTATTCAGGAATATATTGATGGAAAAACCTATTGGGAACTCCTCAAAGAACGTCTAGAGCAAGGTCAAGTGTTTTCAGAAGCTGAGATCCTGCAATGGCTCAAAGACCTACTCCCAGTACTAGACTATCTCCACGGCTGCCAGATTATCCATCGCGATATTTCGCCAGATAACATTATGTTTTCTATGCAACGTGGCAAGCCAATTCTCATCGATCTCGGCATTGTCAAAGAAGCTGTCACGCAAGGATACTACAGCTATATTAGTCATAATGGCACGTTAGGAGCGGCTTCCTTAGTGGGGAAACGGGGTTTTTCGCCTCCAGAACAGATGCTAATGGGGCAGTGCTATCCTAGTAGCGATCTCTATTCTCTAGCCGTCACTGCTCTAGTTTTATTAACCCAAAGATCGCCAACCGAGCTATTTGACAGTCATTCAATGGAATGGCAGTGGCAAAATTATGTCAAGCTTAGTGACAATTTAGAGCAAATCTTCAGCAAAATGCTGGCAGAAAAACCTAAAGAGCGCTATCATTCGGCAAAAGAAGTTTTAGCGGCTTTGTCCGTCTCTGTTTCTAACAGCAACTTGACCTCAATTTCTTTCACTCAAGAGGAGCCAACTGCGCTTTTTTTATCTGAGTTAGAATCGGAAGAAACAGTCGCTCCGCCGCCTCAAGATAAAATTATTCACGAAGAAAACAATGCAATTATTAGCAGAAATCGTAAATCTCTAAAAACAGGTGGAATAATGGCTGCTGGAGTTCTTCTAAGCAGTTTAATTGTTGGTCTTCAGTCTCCTTTTATTCCTGTTTTATGTAAAAAATTAGATAACTGTGTCAGAGATAAAGAATATCAAACGATTTATCAAAAGCAAGTAGAACAAGGGAAAGAAGCAATTGTCAAAGCTAGTCAAGCGCAAAGTATAGAAGATCTTAAAACTGCTCGCGATCGCCTTAACCAAACTCTAACTCAATTAAAAACAATTCCTAACGATGTTAAAATTTCTCCCCAAGCACAACAAATTTTAAAAGACTATCAAACTCGTTTCGAGCAAATTAATACTAGAGTTGTCAAAGGAGAGCAAGCAGAACAACAACTTAAGCAAGTAGAAACGCTCATTAATCAAGCCACAAAAACCACTGAAGCAGCTAAAACGATCCCGCAATACCAACAAGCAAAAGCTCAGTGGGAAAAAATACAACAGCAATTAAAAACAATTCCCTCAGATATTGTCGTTGACGAGAAAGTAAAAACGCAAATCGCTAAATCTAGCACTGAGACAACAAAAATTCAAACCCAAATTGAACGCCACGCCCAGGAAGCAAAAGCCGCACAAAAATCCGCAGTTTCAAAGTCAAAGACTAGTTCTTCTAGGAGTTCTGGAACGATTAGAACATCGACTTCTTATTCGAGTAGAACAACCCCCTCTAGAGTCAAGAAATCTAAACAAAATTCTCACAGAGTTTATAATCGTAATACTTCTCAAAACTCGCGAAGAACCGTCCGTCATTCGTCATCAAAAAGTCCTTTATGGAACAAAAACTCTGCGCGATCATCTGGGAAAAAACCGCTTTGGTAAGGTTCTAAAAAATTTTATTTTTAGTAAAAAATTATCCGCCACTGACAGGTGGAATCAGAACTACCTCATCTCCATCTTGTAGCAAAGTATCTGGCTCGACAAATTGAAGATTAACGCCAAAACGAGTAAAACTGCGCCATTGCTCAAGTTCTGGATGCTCTCTCAAAATATAATCTAGAACGGCTTGGACAGATATTTTTTCAGAGAAAGATAGCTTAAATTCTGAAGCGCCATAAGCTTCTTGATAAGCAGCAAAAAGTTTAACCGTTATATTAATTGAAGCTTGAGACATAAAGATGAGCAAACAGACACTTCTTAACTAGCATAGCAAGTTTTTTCCACATTGAAATTGCATTGTTTGCAGAAACGCGATCGCGAATCTAGGTATTCTTTTAAGTCTTGTTCAATGGTTATGCTCATTAGTGTTAAACTCCGATTAGGTAAAAAATTTTCCCTGTCTGTAATTGTCACTAGGGATTTGTTTTTATATTGTCAGTCAGCGAGTTGCTGAGGATGCTGATGGACTACAAGAAGCTGTAGACGTAACAAACGACAATGCCTTTTAATACCTACTTATTAGATAATGCTATCAATAATCAAAAACAAGTCAATGAGCAATGCCGCCTAACCACTCTCAAAAAATTGCTAAATTGGTTAGATACTTTTGGAGGAAATTATGACATAAGTTGTGCCTATATTTTTGGTTCAATTACTCAACCCTATCACTTCACATCTCACTCTGATGTGGATATAGCAGTAGAGAAGATCCAACCAGAAAACCTTTTCCTGACAATCAGTTTAATCTCTACTACATTAGAAAGAGACGTGGACATCATTGACATTAATAAATGTCATTTTGCCGATAAAATTCGTCAAGAAGGAATCTTATGGATGAGAAAAACCTAGCTATTTTGAAAGCAGATATAGCTGCCCAAATGAGCTTAATTGCTCAAGTTTTTGCTACTCTCGAACGCAGAGTAGAAGGACTTGACCCTGAGAATCCAGAAAAGTTAGAAAGTGCTGCTTATCAACTCCACAATCTCTATAATGCTGTGGAGGATCTTTTGAAAATAGTCGCAACTCATTGTGAAAACCAAATTTCTGATTCTGCTAAGTGGCATAGTTTACTGTTACAACGTATGACTCAGGAAATTCAAGGAGTTCGCCCTGCCCTTCTTTCTCAAGAAAGTTACTTTTTACTGAATGTGCTGCGAGGATTTAGACACTTTTTTCGTCATGCTTACGGAATTTTAATTGACTATGCCCAATTACAAAGTAACTTGGACAAAGCTAAAGCATTGAAAGCATTACTAAATCAAGATCTTACTAGCTTTTTAAATAAATTAGACAATTAAGAAAGTAATTGGTTAGCTCAGTGCGCTAGATCTAGAGCATTGGTGACAATTTAAGACAAAATCCTATTTGTCAAGTTTTTGTTGATAAAAATTAATATAACTCTCAATCGCTTGCTCTTATTGATATTTGGGACTTTAACTTCTTCTTCCATCTCTATCAGTCACTTTTCATCTGAGTGTCTACTCAATGATGCGATCGCGAGGAGGGCGGAGCGCGATCGCCAACCGAAAAAAGTCTCAAAAGCCATAATTAGCAAGGCATTGTCCATATAGCAACGATTTGTAACTAAATTATTGACAAATTGCACACAACCTTAACTTGTCACCAATGGGTTCTCCATTCGTTTGTCGAGTCCATCGACCTTGGTTTTAACCGTTGCCATTTCAATGCTTAGCTTATCTAGCTTTTCATCAAGCTTATCTAGCTTCTGCTCAAACTTTTCATCACTTTTGTCTATCTTTTGCTCAAGTTTATCTAGTTTTTGCTCAAACTTTTCATCTATCTTGTCTATCTTTTGTTCAAGCTTATCTAGCTTTTGCTCAAATCTGTCTAGGTATTCTTTTAAGTCTTGTTCAATGGTTATGCTCATTAGTGTTAAACTCCGATTAGGTAAAAAATTTTCCCTGTCTGTAATTGTCACTAGGGATTTGTTTTTATATTGTCAGTCAGCGAGTTGCTGAGGATGCTGATGGACTACAAGAAGCTGTAGACGTAACAGAGGTTTTTTTAGTGGAAATTATGGGTTGATTGTACTGGTAATCGCTTAATTCCAAATCCTGCTCATCCCGATCAACCTGTTTCTAAGATTAAGTAAACATTGACGACAAAGCAGCACAGGAGCCTCAAGATGAGCCAATTAACAATTTGCCCCTCTGATGCGTTACCACCCATTACCTGGGAAAAGTTACCCGATGATTTTGTCCTACCTGACGAGCCTGTGGAAAGTACCCTTCAACCGCTCCTGGCGGCTGCTCTGCGAGAATCTTTAGAATTAGCGGGTTTAATTCTCGAATCGATGTTGATTGCCTCCAATTTTGGCATTTGCGCCACTGTCGGGGAAAAGACCGTGGTTAAAGCCCCCGATTGGATATACGTGCCATCGGTCAAACCTATCCCAGAAGGAGAGGTGAGGCGCAGCTACACGCCTCATGCTGAAGGGGATGTCCCCGCCCTTGTCATGGAGTTCATCTCCGAAACTGAGGGAGGAGAGTATTCGATCAACCCCCACTATCCCTACGGGAAGTGGTATTTTTACGAGCGAATCTTGCAAGTCCCTGTCTATGTCATTTTTCACCCGAAAACGGGAGACTTAGATGTTTATCGCTTAGTGACAGGAAAGTACGAGCAACAGGAAGCAGATGAGAATCACCGTTACTGGATCGAGGAACTGGGATTATATATGGGAATATGGCAGGGCAAAAAAGCTGAAGTGACTGCTTATTGGCTGCGCTGGTGGGATAAGTCGGGAAACTTATTGTTGTGGGGGAATGAGTTAGTCGAGCAGGAACGCCAACGGGCAGAGCAGGAGAAACGACGTGCCCAAGATTTAGAAGCGTTGCTCAACCGTTATCGAGAGCGTTTTGGCGATTTACCAGAATAAACCGGCTCTCCCGGCATCTTGAGGTAAACGGTATAGCAGATTACAAATTCTTCTCTCTCCAACACACAAAATCTAGGACCCGAACATGGAAACTCTGACCCTTACCCAATCAACACAACCAACGGCTTTACCCACTCAAGATGAACTTCCCTGTGACGATGGCGTGCCAATGGAAACTCAAAGACATAAATTATGGAATCATAGTTTATATGTATTTCATGGACAATAAGCAACACAATACACCGCACATTCATGTCAAATATCAGGAGCATGAAGTGATTGTGGCAATCCCCGATGGCGAAGTGCTTGAAGGCGCTATTCCCAAAGCCAAGATGAAGCTTCTTCAAGCGTGGATTGAGTTGCATAAAGATGAGCTTGTGGCGGATTGGGAACTTGCTGTATCAGGACAGCAGCCATATAAGATTGAGCCTTTGAGGTGAGATATGAATCCTAGAATAAGTGAAGTCATCCCAATGCAAGACTATAAGCTAAAACTAGTTTTCACCAATGGAGAACGAGGAATCTACGACTGTTCCGATTTATTGAATTTTGGTGTATTTCAGGAACTAAA
>CAYTUO010000016.1:15175-23454 GCA_964441015.1 uncultured Pleurocapsa sp. | reverse complement strand
TTATCTTTAATTGTCGGGGTTGCTTCTATTCGCCGTCGATTTTGAAAGTTTATGACTACGGATATGAGACAACTGTTTACACCTGTTTTTGCTCAAAAATAAACCTAAAGAGATAATATTCTTGGTTTATCGCTCTTTTCAAAGCTGGAGAAGAATTAAAATTTCTATCTTTAGGAGGATGATTTCGATTTTTGGGAGCGACTAGCTTGAGGCGATCTGGGGGAAAAGATGAGAAAAACTGAAAAAAAACTAAAAAATATTTGCTTAGGTTCATTTTTTCGTTGTAAGTCTGAATTTTTCTCGATAACATTGAAAATGTACACGCTTGAATGCTTTTCGCACGGCTTAGCCGATTATTCTTATGGACGTACAGCTAATAAATATCGGTTTTGGAAACATCGTCTCTGCCAACCGAGTGATCGCGATCGTTAGCCCAGAGTCGGCTCCTATCAAACGAATTATTACGGATGCACGTGATCGCGGACAACTAATCGATGCTACCTACGGTCGTCGCACTCGTGCTGTAATTATTACAGACTCCAGTCATGTTGTCCTCTCAGCCATTCAACCAGAAACTGTCGCCCATCGTTTTGTGGTTGGCAAAGAGGCTCAAGCTAATAACAATTGACTGTCAATCTCAAGCAAATGCAATCCGGCAAACTGATCGTGCTGACAGGGCCGAGTGGTGTTGGCAAAGGCACCTTGGTACGGTTACTGTTAGCACGTCACCCCGAACTTTACCTATCCGTCTCTGCGACCACGCGAAATCCTCGTCCTGGCGAAATTGACGGAAAAGATTATTATTTCCTCAGCAAAGAACAATTTGAAGCCATGATTCAGGCAGGGCAACTGCTCGAATGGGCCGAGTATGCAGGGAATTATTACGGAACTCCTCGCCTAAAAGTTGAAGAACAGATTGCTCGCGATCGTTTAGTTCTCTTAGAAATCGAAGTCGTTGGAGCCAGAAAAATTAAACAAACTTTTCCCGATGCCTTGCGAATATTTATTCTCCCACCTTCGCTATCAGAGCTAGAACATCGCTTAAGAGCAAGAGGACAGGATTGTGAAGCGGCTATGACTCGTCGTCTCGAACGAGCAAGAGAAGAACTGGCAGGCAGTCATGAATTCGATCGCCAAATCGTTAATGATGACCTCGAAACAGCCCTAGTAGACATTGAAGCCTCGATTTTTAGCCAGTCCTAGAAAAAGGAGCGATCGCGCTACCTCTCTAATCGCTACAACATATCGTTACAATCAAAGAAAACTCCGACGAAAAATAGAAACCCCATGATTCCTACCGTAATTGAAACTTCCGGTCGTGGCGAACGCGCATTTGATATTTATTCTCGATTGCTGCGAGAGCGCATTGTCTTTTTAGGAACAGAAGTCAGAGACGAGTCAGCTAACCTCGTCGTTGCCCAATTGCTATTCCTAGAAGCTGAAGATGCTGACAAAGATATTTACCTGTATATCAATTCTCCTGGCGGTTCAGTATCGGCAGGTTTGGGAATCTTCGACACCATGAATCAAATTCGCCCAGATGTCTGTACGATTTGCATCGGGTTGGCGGCAAGTATGGGCGCGTTCCTCCTGAGTGCTGGCGCAAAAGGCAAGCGCATGAGTTTGCCCAATTCCCGCCTGATGATTCACCAGCCTCTAGGAGGGGCCCAGGGACAAGCGACAGATATTGAAATTCAGGCTAAGGAAATTCTCTATCTCAAAAACTTGCTCAATCAACACCTTGCCAACCATACGGGCCAACCCCTAGACAAAATCGCAGAAGATACCGAACGCGACTTCTTCATGTCAGCAGAGGAAGCCAAAACTTACGGACTCATCGACCAAGTAATTAATCGCCGTCCCTCTGCAAGTAACCCACCCGCATTAGTGACCAGTCATTAGTCATTGGAAATGGGGAATGGTGAGAAGGCAGAAGCAGAAGTAGAGACGTTGCACTGCAACGTCTGTACAAGATTCTCCCTTGTCCCCTTGTCCTCCCACACTCCCCACACTCCCCACACTCCTACTGCCTCTCCAAATGATGGAGAAACTCTAATAACTCTTCATCGGTGAGTAAGTGGCGCGATCGCTTGCCATAGGTTTCTAGCAAGTAGTTGCGCCCTTGTTCGCTCGTCCAACCCAAGCGCTTGAGTTCAACATCAGTTCTAGTAATAACATCCATCGAGTCAAGGGGTGAGCTAGGCGATACCGATGCCCGATTGAATGTTGGGGATGGAGATGCAGTTTCTAGAGGAAGTTGGGGAGTCGTCTCTTCCGGTTTGGGTGTTTCTAAGACCGTTTCCTTAAAGCTTAACGGGGATTCTGAGGTAAAAGTATCGCTCGTTGGCGGAGAACTCACCCCATTTGATAACAAAGGTAAAGTTTCAGTTGATTGAACCTTGTCTTGAGATAGATTAAGCTCGACGCGATCGGCAAAGTGCCCCCGAAGGGAATCACTTGTTTCAACCGATGGAGCAACAACTTTTTCCGGTTCAGTTTTCTGGATGTTTTGAGTAATTTCCTGAGTGTTGCTATCCTTGACTTCCTGATGGGTTACAACTGCACTATTGAGATCGAGAAGGGCTAAAGCTCGATTTCTCGCTTGGTCTTCTGCTTGTTCGATCGTCTCAGCAGAGGCTAAACCCGTCGCTAGCGTAATGCCGTCAACTTGCACTAACGCTCTGACAATATATTTACCGTGGTCGATTTGCACTAACTCGCCAATGAGACTGCCTTGAGGATAGCGTTTTCGGAATTGAGTCAACATAATTAAGATTTTTTCTAGTCAAAAAACTTTCTCGCTAAAACCATCGCTTGTAGTACTAATTTAGTACTAATTTAGCCTAAATCTTGCAGAAAAGCAAAGCAAAATGTCACCTCTGTTGATAAAATTAAAGACTAAATGAAATGTCTTCTGGAGAAAAAACGCTGAGGGGTTATCTACAGTTTGACAAACAATAAAACCTCGGCTAGTGCCTTGAAGTCACTAAACTATTTGGTGTTCCTGAGATATCTTTCTCAAAACCATATTAAGGCTATAACTCCCTGTGGACAAAGTAATTAATAGCTAGCTGCAACTTCACGAAGTCATCGCAGTCGCGCGAATCTTCGTCGCGCCAAACGATGACCGCCAGCTAGAGATCACCTTAACACCTTCCTAGCCGAATAAAAGCTAGAAGAATTTTCCAATCTTAGCGACGTTTCTTAAAATTAATTATTCTATGTCGCCTCTCGATCTGCAAATATTAGAGTTAGACAACTGTATGATGAAGAAATTTACCCGACTAGACAGTTAGCCCTATCTAATTGTTGAGCAAATGATGGTCAGTTTGCGCTCAAGTACTGACCTTTTGGGTTAGTTTTTCTTATTGCTTTTTGTCGTGAAGCAAGAGCAGTCCCTGCGGACGCGATCGCATTTGAGCTTAAAAAAGCCAGAGATAAGAAAATCAAAATTAAAGGGAAAAGGATTATTATAAATGGAGTTTTCAATCGCTACATTACTATCTCATTTCAGTGAAGATAAATTAGTTGCGGCTAAAGTTTTAGAGAAAAAACTCGGTTGTGAAGACGAAGAAAGCATCGAAAAGTTACAAATTGTCTTGGATGCCCTAGAACGAATTGCGATACTGGTTAAAGATCGCGGCAAATATCGTCGAGTCCATGAAGAAAATGTAGTAGAAGCGAAATTGCGCTGCTCCAGCAAAGGCTTCTGTTTTGCCATCCAGAATGACGAAGATGCCGACGATATCTACGTTCGAGAAAGTCATCTCAGCAACGCCTGGAATGGCGATCGCGTCCTCGTTAAAATCATCAAAGAAGGCAGCCGCCGTCGTTCTCCAGAAGGCGAAGTCAAGCTGATTTTAGAGAGGGCAAATCCTTCGCTGCTAGCACAAGTCAAACGGGATGATAGTAACTATCGCGCTATCCCCCTCGATGATAGGCTCTTGTTTGAATTGGCCCTCAAACAGAATGGCGACAATCTCGAAGAAGCCGTCGATCACCTCGTTCACGTCTCAGTTGTGCGCTATCCGATCGGACAACACCCGCCACTCGGAAAAGTAACGCGCGTTTTGGGAAGCGATGCAGAAGCAGCCGCAGATACGGACATCGTTTGTTGCAAACACGATTTGCCTCAAGCCTTTGCTCCAGAAGTTCTCAAAGTAGCAGAGGCTCTCTCAGAAAAATTGTCACCAACCGAGATCAAAAAACGGCAGGACTTAAGAAAATTACTGACGTTTACCCTAGAAGAAGATCTAGAACAAGATGATTTTCCCTTCATCGAAAACGCTTTTACTCTAGAAAAATTGAGAGGGAAAAAGTGGGAGGTTGGCATTCACATCGCCGATGTCGCCCACTACGTCGAGCCAGATTCTCCTTTAGACAAAGCAGCGAAAAAGCGCGGGACGGCAATCTATCTCGGACAAAAAGTCCTGCCGCTCTTGCCAGAAGCCTTAGCTCGGACTTGTTCCTTCCTGGAGGGTCAAGATCGTCTAGCGATTTCAGTCTTAATTACCCTAGACGAAACGGGTCAAGTCATCGAATTTGAGATTCAGCCTACCGTTATTCGCGTAGACCATCAACTCACCTACCAACAGGTACAATCTCTTCTCAACCATCCCGAATCCGTCAAACCAGAGATGGCAGAAGTTCTAGAGCGACTCAAAACCCTCTTGTTTACCTTCAGTCCTGTGGTCAAAGCGCAACGAATACAGCGAGGCGGCATTGAAATTCTCTCAGAAAATCAGTTGCCTTATAAAGATGAGGGAAGAGTCGGTGTAATTCTAGTTTCTTCGGTGGTACCAGTCCGCTCTCTGCTGACGGAGTTGACGGTGTTGGTAGGAAAAGCCGTAGCCGACCATTTATTTGCTCTAGGCGTGCCTGGGATTTACTGTACTCAGCCAGAACCCGACTGGGATGAATTAGAAGATGTTTTGAAACTGGCTAACAATTTGGGGTTAGACCAAGCATTAGAATCCGATGAAGAAATTACCTCGCACGACTATCAGAATTTAACGCAGGCCTTCTCAAAATCATCGGTTGTTCGAGTTTTGAATTATTTGTTGCTAGAAACGCTCAAATCAGCCAAATATAGCAGTCATCCCGCTCCGCATTTTGGATTGGCTTATGAAGATCGCTATGCTCACTGCGTTTCTCCAGGGCGGCGCTATGCCGATTTGTTGGTGCAGAGAATATTGAAGATAATATTCGCAGAAGGGCGTGATCGCCGTCAAAAACAGGCGAAAACTGGGGTTAATCTCGGCAGCAGCATCTCTCACGGTCATATTAATTGGAACGTTTTACCGCCGCAAATTCAGGAAGAATTAGAAGAACAATGCCACGCGATCGTCTCTCATCTTAATGACCGAGAAAAACTCGCCGAGGATGCAGAAAAAGACCTAGAGGGGTTGAAAAAAGCTGAAAAAATGAAGGAACGCACCGGACAGATTTTCCGAGGGTTAATTACCGGAGTACAATCCTACGGCTTCTTTGTTGAAATTGAAGACCTCTTGGTCGAAGGATTGGTTCACGTCAGTTCCCTCAAAGATGACTGGTACGAATACCGTTCTCGCCATAGCTGTCTGGTAGGACGCAAAAATCGGATCGCCTATCGCTTGGGAGATGAAGTTGAAGTAGTAGTCAAAAGCGTTGATTACTACCGCCAGCAAATCGATCTAGTTACTGTTGGCGGCGGAAGTTCTGCTAGGAGCGAAGATTTGGAGGAAGATTAGAAGCAGTTATCAGTTATCAGTAATTGTAGTGTGGGCATCTTGCCCACTAATTCCCAATCACCAATCACTAATCACCAATCACCAATCACTAATCACCAATCACCAATCACCAGTCACTAGTCACCAATCACCAATGACAAATGAAACTAGAAAAGAAGACAAACAAGAATCCACTGTTATTACTTTTGCCTTTTGTCTGTTGTCTGTTGATGTTTCTAACGGGTTGCGTGCGTTATGAAGTCGGTGTTAACTTTGAAAATCAGCATCGCGGTGAAATTGTTCAACACATTAAATTGGAACAACAATTAACCACGCTAAGCGGTTCTGAAGGGACAAAATGGTTAAGTAGTTTAGAACAAAGAGCGGCCGAATTACAGGGAAAAACAAAACATATTTCTCCACAGGAAATTGTGGTTTCAATTCCCTTCGGTAACGGACAAGAACTCGTAGAAAAGTTTAACCAATTTTTTCAGTCTGAGGCTCAATCTTCTTCCGGTGCGATCACTCCTGAAAATCTCGATTTAGTACAACTCAATTCCCAGATGTCCGTAAAGCAAAGTAATTGGCTGATTGTGGAACGCAATCAATTGAGTCTTAACGTCGATTTACGCGCTCTAGGCGTTCTCTCAAAGCAAGGAAATATTATCGTCAGTCCTGGCTCTTTGATCGATCTAGAATTTGTTTTGAATACCCCTTGGGGCGCACGCAGTCTAGGCGATGGGACTAGGCTAACTCCAGAAATTGGCCAAGCGAGCAATCAGCTAGTCTGGCATCTGCAACCCGGTCAAATTAATATTATCGAAGTTGTTTTTTGGGCACCGAATTTCTTAGGATTGGGAACTATTGCGATTGCTTTGTTGATGCTAGCAGGTTTCTATTTTAAATATAGGCGTTTGCCTTGGGTGGAAGAAGCCAGAGCTTAAAGAACCTCGTTCTAGCCTAGAACTACTAAAGAGATAAGCTGGTTGGCATTTAGATGGGATATATCAATTCTGTCAAAGGGAACACTTAACAGGGAACGGGGAACAAGTAATACCCAATTTAAATGCACATCAGCTTAAACGAGCATACTTAACTTTAGTGATGGGATAATCCTTTCATCGGTTGAACGGCCTGATTTTGTACGCGGTTTAACCGATTTTTTTTGACTGATTACTGATGACTGATTACTGATACTAGCTACTTAATTATGGTTAAGTTCACAAATAAATTAGGATTGGGATAGAATATTTCAAGTTTATAAGAAATTACATAAACTATTTTTTAAATGGCTGGTTAGATTATGATTACTCTTCTAAAAAATCGTTATCGAATTATTTCTAGTCTGAGTAGAGGTGGCTTTGGGGAAACTTTTCTGGCAGAAGATCTGGATCTGCCTTCTAGTCGTCGCTGCGTTATTAAAAAGCTGATCGCGATCGCTAACGATCCTCAAGCCCATCAGTTAGTAAAAGAGCGATTTCAACTAGAGGCAGCGATCTTGGAAAAATTGGGCGAAGGAAGTTCTCAAATTCCCAGATTATATGCTTACTTTGAAGAATCAGGTGAATTTTATTTAGTTCAAGAGTGGATTGAAGGAACGACTTTATCAGAAAAAATTAGGCAAGAAGGAGTTTTAAATGAAACTTTAGTTCGCGAGATTCTGATTAGTATTCTGTCAGTTTTAGATTACGTCCACAGCCATCATATCGTTCATCGAGATATTAAACCTGATAACATCATCCTTCGCACTTCGGATAATCAACCCGTACTGATCGATTTCGGTGCGGTGAAAGAGACTATGAGAACGGTAATGACAGCTTCTGGAGGCAGTACCTATTCTATTGCGATCGGAACTCCCGCTTTTATGCCGAGCGAACAAAGTATTGGCAGACCTGTTTATGCAAGCGATTTGTATAGTTTGGGTTTAACTGCTATATACTTGCTAAGCGGCAAATATCCTCAAGAGTTTGCAACTAATCCGGCGACTGGAGAGATTCTCTGGCAAAATGAGGTTTTAGGCATAAGTCCAGGGTTGACAGCAATTTTAAACAAGGCGATTCAACCCCATCCGCGCGATCGCTATTTGAGTGCTAAAAAAATGCTCGATGCGATTGGCGCACTTTCTCCGAGAAAATCTTCAACCTCTTCTAGAAATTCTACGAGGATATCGACAGTAGTGGTAGCACCTGCTGGCAGTGATCGCCATTTGCAAGTTACTAATACCAATCCTCGCGGTTTAAAAGAGTGGCAAAAAGCTATCCTGACTGGCAGTATTATAGGCACTTTTCTGATGGGGGGATTAATCCTCAATAGCTATCTTAATCGTTCGCCAGAACAGCAAACAGTCTCTTCAGGAGTTACTGACAATCCCGACGTTCGGCCTACACAACCCAGCGAACCGCCCATTGAAAGCGATCGCGACATTTCAGCAACTCCCGATCTCCCCGACGTTCGACCCACACAACCCAGCGATCGCGACATTTCAGCAACTCCCGATCTCCCCGACGTTCGACCCGCACAACCCAGCGATCGCGACATTTCAGCAACTCCCGATCTCCCCGACGTTCGACC
>CAYTUO010000016.1:12700-15075 GCA_964441015.1 uncultured Pleurocapsa sp. | reverse complement strand
GCGACATTTCAGCAACTCCCGATCTCCCCGACGTTCGACCCGCACAACCCAGCGAACCCCCAATAGAGGACCCACCGATTACTCAACCGCCAAGCGCTCATAGTAATTCAAAAACCCCGAATGTACCCGACATTAAACCGACCAAACCAAGCAAACGATCTATTCAAGATTCACTGACGACTCAACCTCAAAAGAACAGCGATCAAACTATTACTGAAAGCGATGCTATTTCTCTGATTGAAAATTTTTACTCTTTGGTTTCAGCAAAACGTTTTGACGAGGCCCGTATTTTATTTGGCCCTCAAATGGCTGCACGATTCAATCCAAATTTTTTCCGCCAGTTTGAAAGAGTTACGGTACAAGATTTAGAAATTACTTCAAAAACAAACTCATCAATAAATTTTGTCGGACAAAATACTTATGTGTATTTAGATGGTTCGACTCAAAAAGAAAAAAGAACTTATACAGTAAGGAATCTAGATGGAGAGCTAAAAATCATAGCCTCTGAATTTGTTAAAGTGACAAAATTTAAATAAAAAATGAGCGCTGGCTTTGTACAAGAATGAGGAACTAAATAATTCAAAATAGGGAAATCTAGTCACAACAAAATCGAAACTTACATGACAGAAAAATTTAGGATACAAAGTACAGACAATCTTGTTGCTGTTGCCGACCGATTCACTGCATCGGGGAAAGTTACGAAGCTCCAAGCATTGGGAAATGGCAATATCAATGACACCTTCCTGGTGACGCTAGATTCCCCAACAGAAAAGCATTTTGTCCTGCAACGCATTAACACCCAAGTATTTCATCAGCCCCAATTAGTCATGCAGAACATCCGTACTTTAACGGAACACATTGGCGATCGCCTACAGCATACCCCCCTCAGTCGCCGTTGGGAAGTCCCGCGCGTATTGTTGACCAAGGAGGCTCAAGACCACTACAAGGAGGCTGACGGGTCATTCTGGCGGGCAATTAGCTTTATTGAGAGCGTGCAATCCTTCGAGACAATCCGCGATCGCTCACAAGCTCAAGAAATTGGCTATGCTTTGGGAATGTTTCACCATCTAATCAGCGATTTACCCCCCGAACAACTGGCCGACACCCTCGAAGGATTTCATATTACGCCGCGCTACCTGGGGCACTACGAGCAAGTTTTGGCGAAAACAAGTCCCCGTCAATCTCCTGAAGTGAATTATTGCTTGCAGTTTGTCAGCGATCGCGCTTCTTGGGCACAGGTTCTAGAAAAGGCAAAATCTCAAGGCAAACTCCCGCTACGTCTGATGCACGGCGATCCAAAAGTTAACAACGTCATGTTCGATACAGCAACTGGACAAGCAGTCAGCGTAGTAGACCTCGATACAGTAAAACCCGGCCTGGTACATTACGATATTGGGGACTGTTTGCGATCGGGTTGCAACCGCGTCGGAGAAGAAACAGAAGATTGGGATAGCGTTAGTTTTGACACCGACCTATGTCAGAGTATTTTACAGGGCTATCTCTCCGTGGCAAAAGCCTTTCTCACGCCCGATGACTATGCCTATATTTACGATGCAATCCGCCTAATCGCCTTTGAGTTGGGACTCAGATTCTTTGCCGATCATTTAGCTGGGAATGTCTACTTCAAGGTTAAGCACCCAGAACACAACCTTGCCAGGGCAATTGTTCAGTTTAAGCTTACCGAGAGCATCGAATTTCAAGAAACAACCATTCGCAGTATCATCGAGGATATGAATTGAAGAAAGCAGGAGTTCAGGAGTCGTACAGACGTTGCAGTGCAACGTCTGTACAGGAGTTCAGTAGTAGTGCGATCAGGACGCTCGCTAGTCCTTAGTTCTTAGTTTCTCTCTCTCCTGCTTGTCCAAAATAGGTTTAGACAATCGAAAATGGAACAGACATTTTTTCTGCAACCCTTTTCTTTCACCAAATTGCTATCCAATCTGAAAATCGCTGGCAAGATCGCCCGAAATGCGAATCATCTCGCAATCCGCTACCGATTGATGGGCAATCTAACAGAAGTTGCGATCGCTCCTCGATCAGATCCGCCAGCGCGAAAGCACAACTTGTGGGAAGACACCTGCTTTGAGTTCTTTATGGGTTCCAAAAATTGCGATCGCTATTGGGAATTCAACCTTTCTCCTGCCGGACACTGGAACGTCTATCGCTTTGATGGCTATCGTCAAGGGATGCAAGAAGAAACAGCCTTTACGACACTTCCGTTTAGCGTCGAGCAGCGATCAGACAGTCTAGAACTTGCTCTGGAGCTTGATTTGGGTAAAATTGTCCCATCAGACCAAGCCCTTGAGGTTGCCATTACTACCGTTATCAAACACAGAGATGGTGAGGTGACTTATTGGGCATTGACTCATCAAGGT